>CAYWPW010000197.1:2194-4517 GCA_964460095.1 uncultured Candidatus Cloacimonadota bacterium | reverse complement strand
GAGCAGCTAATATTTTAAAACAGGAAATGCTCTCCATCGGGGGAGACGCTGCTGTAGCACGCGGTGTAGTAGAAGGAAAAGAAAAAGTCAGCGATGTGATTCTTCTGGGAAATGCTAATAAAATAAAAAAAATAGTTCGAAAACTGGAATTTCAAACCATTTTTGGTCTTTCAGAAATAAAAGCTGATCTGGAAAAAATATTAAATCAGGTTTTGGAAAAATCTCCTCGTACATTAAACTGTAACGGAAAAGAAATCTTGCTTGATAAAACAAGGATTATTGGTATTCTAAACGTTACACCTGATAGTTTTTCCGATGGGAATGAATTTTTAAATCCGGAAAAAGCAGTTGAACACGCTCAAAAGATGATTGATGAAGGTGCTGATATCATAGATATTGGTGGAGAATCAACGAAACCCGGAGCAGAAGAAATTAGTGTGCAAACAGAAATTCAACGAGTAATTCCAATAATTGAAAAATTATCTGGGAAAGTTCCAATCTCAATAGATACTTATAAAGCAGAAGTCGCTGAAGCTGCCATTCAAGCTGGAGCTTCTATTGTGAACGATATCAGTGCATTACGATTTGATAAATCCATGATTAATGTGTTGAAAAAATATAAACATATTCCAATAATTTTGATGCATATGCAGGGAACTCCTCGAACTATGCAGAAAACCCCTTTTTATGAAGATACAATCAAAGAGATTTTGTTTTTCTTGAAAGAGAGAATTGACTTCTGTATTTCAAATGGAATTTCAAAGGATAGAATTCTGATTGATCCGGGAATTGGTTTTGGTAAAAGACATTCTGATAATCTCATTATTCTTAAGAAACAAAAAGAATTTCATTGCCTGAATGTACCAATTGTGTTGGGTGCATCCAGAAAGAGTTTTATCGGAAGAATTTATGATTCAACTCCTAAAGATAGAATAGAAGGAAGTTTGGCTGCAACTGCTCTTGCTATGCAGAATGATATTCATTTTGTGAGAGTTCACGATGTAAAAGAGCATAAACAACTTTTGCAAACTTTAGAGAAAGTAGGTGAAGCAATATGAGTTTTTTAATACCCAAAATTACAGATGTGATCGATATTTTAATGGTTTCTTTTTTGTTATATCGCCTGATATTTCTTCTTAAAAAAACAGGTGGTTTTCAGGTGATTCTTGGTTTTGGATTGGTTTTACTTTTGTATTTTACAGCTTCAGTTTTGAATTTGTCAATGATGACCTCTTTTTTAAAACTTCTAAAAGATTATTGGGTAATTGCGTTTATCATCATATTTCATCCTGAAATCAGGAATTTGTTTTCCAGGTTAGTCAGAAATCGCGATTTGATGTCAGTCTTTAAAGATACAAAAAAGAAAATCTATACTCGTCTTCTCAATACAGTTTCGATTATGTCTTTCCGGAAAATAGGTGCTTTAATTGTTATTGAAAATAATGGGAAACTGGATGATTACATTGAAAGCGGAGAAACAATAGATGCACAGATTTCCACCAAATTACTGCTCACGATTTTTAATAGTAAAACAATTTTACACGATGGAGCTGTTATCATAAGAAAGGAAAGAATCCTTGCCGTAAAAGTCGTTCTACCTCTTTCGGAAAATATAGAATATTCTCAGAAATTCGGTACTCGTCATCTAGCTGCGATTGGGATTACAGAAAAATCCGATGCATTCGCAATTGTTGTTTCTGAGGAAACAGGAAGAATTTCTGTTGCTAAAAATGGCGTTATTTCTACTGATCTAACAATCGATGAACTATCTCAAAGAATAAAAGATGAAACAATCTAATCGTCCTTTTCTAATTGCTGTTACCGGTGGAATCGCTTCAGGCAAAACTCTGATTTCAAAATGGTTTGAGGAAAAAGGTTATAAAGTGGTTTATGCAGATAAGATTGGTCATAAGTTTCTGGATGATGAAGATATTATTAATAGACTTACGGAAAAATTCGGTGAAGACATCTTAGAGAAAGCTAAAATTAATCGTAAAGAACTTGGTCAGATTGTATTTGGATCAAAGGAAAAACTGTATTTTTTAAATCAGCTTCTCCATCCAAAAATAAGAAAAGAAATGCAGAAGATAATTGATGAGTATGAGGAACTTAACACAAGTTCAAAAGACTTGTGTCAAGTTCCGATATTGATTTTCGAAATTCCGCTACTTTTTGAAAACAAATTAGAAAAAGCTTTTGATCTTGTTTTAAATATTTCTTCGGAAAAATCGATTCAAATTAGAAGAATCATCAAAAAAAAGAAGATTTCAGAAAAAAGAGCAAAACAGATAATCGATTCCCAGATGTCGGATTTTGAAAAACA
>CAYWPW010000197.1:0-2094 GCA_964460095.1 uncultured Candidatus Cloacimonadota bacterium | reverse complement strand
AAAAAAGAATTTGTAGAGCGACCTTTCGGATCTCCCTTAAAAAAGGAGCCCGATGCAGTAACAAACGAATGGATGTCTTATCAACGCTGTTATCCGTATGATGAGATTAAAATTGATTCTTATCTTTTGGGAATGAGACAGGCAATGGAGTTGCATGATAATTCGATAGAAACCAGGTATAATTGGGAATTAGCTGGACCAACAAATATTGGCGGCAGGATCACGGATCTGGCAGTTCATCCTGATTCTCCTGAAACAATTTATGTGGGTGCAGCTTCAGGAGGAATATTCAAAACAACAGATAATGGAGAAAACTGGCAGAATGTTTTTGCAGATGCTCCTGTTATTTCCATTGGAGATATTGCCATCGATCCGAATAATGATAATATCCTTTTTGCCGGAACCGGTGAAGCAAATGCATCCAGTTACAGTTTTCTGGGAAATGGAATTTACAAAACAGTTGATGCAGGAGAAAGTTGGGAGCACATTGGATTGGAAAATTCTGCTTATATTGGAAGAATTATCATTGATCATTCAAATTCTGAAAGAATCTATGTTGCTGCTTGTGGGAATCTTTTCAGTGCAAATGAAGAAAGAGGAATCTATCGCAGTGATGATGGTGGATTATCCTGGGATAGAAAATTGTTTGTAACAGATTCCACTTCAGCAATCGATCTGGTTCAACATCCTTCCAATCCAGATATTCTTTATGCTGCCATGTGGGAAAGGATGCGGGGCTTAACTTATCGTCAATCTTTTGGGGAAACATCTGGCATCTGGAAAACAATCGATGCAGGAGAAACCTGGTTTGAATTAACGAGTGGATTACCAACAGGTAATAATGTGGGCAGAATCGGTCTGGATATTTCCACAACGAATCCGGAAGTTCTTTATGCATTTTATGATATGCCGTATTCAGAAGTGAGAGTTTATAGAACCTCAAATGGAGGAGAAACCTGGATGCAAACAAATGATTCTTATTTGCAGGGAATGAATAGTAATTTTGGCTGGTATTTTGGTCAGATCAAGGTTGATCCCACAGATGAAAACCGGGTTTACGTGATGGGAGTGGAATTATATCGTTCTGATAATGGCGGCAATACTTGGATTCTGCTGGCGGATTACGGTAATATGGACGAAATCCACGTTGACCATCATGCTATGCATATCGATGAGGATACTGGCAGGATTATTGAAGGAAATGACGGAGGATTATATATTAGTTATAATCTTGGAAATGATTGGATAAAAATCGATAATATTCCTCTTACACAGTTTTATGCAATCGAGATAGATAACACGAATCCTTACAGGATTTATGGCGGAACTCAGGATAACAGTACCATCAGAACTTTAACAGGAAATCTGGATGATTGGCATGTTATTTTGGGAGGAGATGGCTTTTATACTCTTGTTGATCATTCAAACCCAAATATAATTTATGCAGAGTATCAATGGGGAAATCTTTTTAAATCTACTGATGGCGGATATTATTTTTCTTATATTGCAGGAGAGATGGAGAATGACAGAAAAAACTGGTCTTCTCCCTTGGCAATGCATCCTGATGACCCTGAAACTCTCTATTTTGGAACATATCGTATCTGGAAAACAACTGATGGCGGAAATGACTGGACTGCTGTAAGTGAAGATTTGACTGATGGTGATGATGGCAGCAGTTATCACACAGTTAGCACAGTTGCAGTTTCACCCACATATCCGGAAGTTGTTCTAGCCGGAACAGATGATAGTCATGTTCATATTTCAGTTGATGATGGAGTAAGTTGGACTGAAATCTCTGCAGGTTTACCAGAGCGATGGATAACTCGCGTGGCAGCAGATCCATTTGATTTCTACACGATTTATGCTACAGTTTCCGGTTTCAGGTGGGATGAAACAGCTCCACATGTTTTTAAATCTACAACTCTCGGTTCTGTTTGGATGGATATAAGTTCCAATCTGCCTGAAATTCCTATCAATTGCATAGTTTTAGATCCGCAAACTCCTGATAGGATTATTGTGGGTTCGGATGCCGGTGTGTTCTATTCTGAAAATGGAGGAGGAAGCTGGATCAGCATTTCCCAGGGAATTCCCAAT
>CAYWPW010000196.1:1258-4525 GCA_964460095.1 uncultured Candidatus Cloacimonadota bacterium | reverse complement strand
TATAAAACAAAAAGCCAGGAAATCATTGGATAGGATGCTGCTTTTTATTTAGGAATTATGAAAATCAGTTCAAAAGTATTTAGAAAGATATTAACAATTATTCAGGCAATAATTTCTATCGGATTATTAACCCATATTTTTCTGAGATACAATATCTCTCTTCTCAATAGAGCAAGTGCACTCTCAATACCTGAGTGGCTGATCTTCTCTTTCTTCTTCACTTTGGTCATGATACCAATCCTTTCTGCAGTTAGATGGAAAATTTTCTTGTTTTATGCGGGAATATCAGAGAAATTAAAACAACTTATCAAAATGAATTTCATCTCGATTTTCTGGGGAATTATGCTGCCTTCATCAGACGGTTTCGCTGCTATCAGAATGTATCTTATAGAGAAAAAACATAGAGACCAACCTGGAACTTCGGGAAGTACGATTATAGCAGAAAAATTACCGGGTTTTATTCTTCTTTGCTTTTTTGGAATTTTTTTCAGCTTGTTCATTCATAACATTTCACAAATTGCTATTGCCAGAATCCTCCTGATCCTGACAGCTATCATAATACTTTTAATAACACTAATCATAACTAACAGTAAAATATACAATTATGTTTCAATTCGTTTTAAAAAGATCAGATTTGCCGGAAAGGTTTTTGAATTCCTATCCGGTATGCACAGTTCACTTACCAGGCTGCCATTCAAAAAAATCCTTCTGAAAGCTTTACCGATAATGATATTAATCCAGCTGACTACATTCCTGAATGTATATCTTATTTTCAAAGCGATGGATATGAATATACCCATCATTTATCATCTTGCCTTTGTTCCGGTAATTCAAGTTATCTCTTTGCTACCTGTAACCATCAGCGGATTCGGAATTCGGGAAGGTGCTTTTGTACACTTCTACGGTTTAATCGGGATAGAACCGACGGTTGCCTTCAGTGTGTCTATCCTGAATTTCCTGATACTAACAGGCGTACCTGCTTTTATAGGTGGAATAATCAGTATTGCCAGTCAGATCCACAAAAGGGATGTTATTAGATGATAGAGCTTTCAATTATCATCCCTGTTTTTAATGACCAGGAAGTTTTACCTGAATTATACAGAAGATTAGAGTCTATTGTTTCCAAGGTGGGAAAAAGTTATGAAATTATCTTTGTTGATGATGGAAGTTCAGATGATTCGTTTCAGATATTAAGAGACCTTCAGAATAAAGATGAGAACATAAGGATTGTTAAACTCGCAAAGAATTTCGGTCAATCGAATGCCATAACTGCCGGGCTGGAATATTCAAAGGGAGATATAATAGTGATCATGGATTCCGACCTTCAGGATAGACCGGAAGATATCCCCAAATTACTGAACGTATTAGAAGAAAATGATATTCAAATGGCTATTGCAAAATGGATTTCCAGGAAAGGTCCTGTTTCAAAAAAAATCATTTCAAATACATTCTTCTTTATTTCCAATATAATCACGAAAATTCATCATCCTGCCAACATAGGTGTTTTCCGGGCTTTTAAAAAAGAAGCTTATGAAACTGTTAAAAATATTCCCGACTTATCCGGCACAATGTTAAGCCGATTTTACAGGGCAAAAATAAATTACAAAACTGTTGACCTTCAGCGCGATAAAAGATACGCAGGTAAAGGTGGATATAGTTTAAATAGAATGTTCAAACTTGCCTTTGACAGAATTCTTCCTCATGCAAAATTGAAAATAGCAAAGCGAGATCCTGAATTCACAGTTGAGAGATTTATGGCAAAAAGTGAGAGTACAAATGAGTAAGAAAATAATTATTTTAGGTGGCCTGGGAAATGGCTCTGTAATAGCGAATGCAATTATTGAAGCAAATAAACGTGGTTTCGATGAATGGGAATTTGTGGGATATTTGAATGATAGGCAGGAAAAAAACTCTCTTATCGAAGGCTTCCCGGTCCTGGGAAAAACAAGAGATGCTTTTGAATTTGTAAAAAAAGGATTTTATTTCATCAACACGATTTACAGGATAGATGGTCAAAAGGAGAGGATTGAGCTTTTCGAGAATTTAATAATTCCAGATTCTTCTCTGGTTACTTTTATTCATCCGATGGCGTATGTTGCACCCAATGTGAAACTGGGTGCTGGAACAATCATCATGCCGAACGTATCGGTTTCTTCGGGAACTATTTTTGGAAAATACTGTCTGGTGATGGTGGGTGCAACTATCGGACACAACAACAAAATCGGGAATTATTGCCACTTTGCTGCTCAGTGCTGTACCGGAGCCTATCTAAAAATCTCGGATGGAGTTCATATCGGACTAAATGCTACGATCAGGGAAAACCTGGAAATAGGAAAAAACTCGGCTTTGGGAATGGGTTCCGTACTTCTGGAAAACATTGGTGAGAATGAGATCTGGGCAGGAAATCCCGCAAAATTTATCAGGAAGGTAAGGTAGCCACGAACAAGAATAAATTTAACACTGGAAACACTGAAGACACTGAAAATTTAATATTGAATATTGAAGAATGAATATTATCTATTCGCTTTTTGTGATCTCTGTAGTTAAATAAAATGAAAAAAAGTTCGTTATTGTTAGTCTTGTTCATTGCTAAAAAATTTTCATGTTTTTCGTGTATTTAGCGGGTAAAAAAATGAAAAAAATGGCGATACTCCAATCAAATTATATTCCCTGGAAAGGATACTTCCATATCATTCAAAAGGCAGATCACTTTGTATTCCTGGATACTGCCCAATATACTACCAGAGATTGGAGAAACCGCAACCAGATAAAATCCCCCGAAGGTCTCAAATGGCTTACAGTTCCCAACAATGGAACTCAATCCATGAAAATAAATGAAGTCAAAATTGATAATTCTGTAGATTGGAGAAAAAAGCATCTGAAAGCATTGGAAAAAAACTATGGAAAATGTAGATATTTCAAACAATATTTCGGATTATTTCAAAATATATTAATGAGAAAAAACTGGCAAAACCTGAGTAACCTGAATCAACTTTTGATTAAAGAAATAACCGGAATACTCAGTATAAAAACGACTTTCTCAGATTCAAAAGAATTTAAACTTATTGAAGGAAAAAATGAAAAAATAATTTCGATTATTCAGCAACTAAATGGAGATTCCTATCTGACGGGACCAGCAGCAAAATCTTACATTGATCCAGAAATGTTCCAAAGAAATAACATTAAACTCGAATATATGGATTACTCAAATTATCCTGTTTATAGCCAGCCTTGGGGAGGATTTGCACACAATGTCACGATCTTTGA
>CAYWPW010000196.1:0-1158 GCA_964460095.1 uncultured Candidatus Cloacimonadota bacterium | reverse complement strand
GAAATCAAAATGAGAATCCCTTTTAATAAACCTTTAGTCCTGGGAGATGAGATTGAATATCTGAAACAAGCAATAGACAAAAATCGTTTTTCAGGAAAAGGAGAATTTACATCTAAATGTGCTGAGTTCATTGAAAAAGAAACTTCCTGTCAGAAAGCCATTATGACTCCTTCCTGTACTTCTGCACTGGAAATGTGTACGTTATTGTGTAATATTAAACCGGGTGATGAAGTGATCATGCCATCTTTCACCCATCCTGGTACAATTAATCCATTCGTTCGTGCCGGTGCAGAGATAGTCTGGTGTGATATAAAAGAAGACACAAAAAATATTGGTGAAAATAAGCTCGAGCCTTTGATAACAGACAAAACCAAAGCTGTTGTAGCAGTTCATTATGGTGGTGGTGTCTGCAGGATGGATAAAATTGCAGCTATCTGTAAAAGGAACGATCTCTTTTTGATCGAAGATGCGGCAATGTCGATTGGTAGCAGGTTCAAAGATCAACCTGCAGGAAGTTTCGGTGACCTGGCAGTCATAAGTTTCCATAAAACAAAAAATGTTCATTGCTGGGAAGGTGGAGCTCTTCTTATAAATAAAAAAGAAATGAAAGAAAGAGCGGAATTTCTTCGAGATTATGGCACAAACCGCATCCATTTTGAAAGAGGTCTGATCGAAAAATATACATGGGTAGAAAAAAGTTCGAATTTCTCGATGTCCGAACTGCAGGCAGCGTTTCTTTATGCTCAATTTAAAAATCTGTCTAAAGTTAATGAAAAAAGAAATTTACTTTTTAAACGTTATCTAAAGAACTTTTCTGATATTATTGAAAATAACAAATTACCGGTAATTCCCAATGAATGTTCATCGAATGGTCATTGTTTCTATATTCATACAAAGGACGAAAGACAAAGAAAAGAACTAATCGCTTATTTAAAGCAGCAGGGAATACAAGCTGTTTTTCATTACCAGCCCTTGCATAAAGCTGCTTTATGGCAGGGTAAATATAATAATGTTGATTTGCCAGTAACAGATTATGTTTGTGAAACTATTCTTCGTTTGCCAATGTTTTACTCCCTCACAATTCGAGAAGTTGATTTCATTTGTTCTAAAATTTCAGAATTTTATCAGAAATTGAGTTAAAATGAAACTGAAATTCTT
>CAYWPW010000195.1:0-4531 GCA_964460095.1 uncultured Candidatus Cloacimonadota bacterium | reverse complement strand
TTATCATCTCTGATGTTGCAGCCATTTCCAGGTTTAATCTGGTTTGCACAATCTCTCGTAAGATTCTCAGGTCTCTATCCTGGATGTGTCTTCTATCTTCTCTGAGATGAATGGTTATCTGGTCTGCTCCATTCTGTTCCGCAATCGAAGCTGCATGAACAGGCTCGGGTTCGATTCCCATTCTTGCTTGTCTTATGGTGGCAACATGATCGATGTTTACTCCAAGTTCAGCCATTGTTTTCTCCATTTTTTTTACCTTGAAAAGGTTTAAAAGAAATTTTCTTCCTGCTGAACCTTTTCAATGGTTTTGAGATTCAAGATTTTTCATTCGTTCCCAAACCCTTTCACTCGTTCCCAAGTCCCACCTTGGGAATGGAATATGTAACCAAGCTGGGGCTTGGTTACAAGGATTCGCAAGCTTGGACATATTTGCCTTTTTCCTCAGGTTCAATCATTTTGATTGAAACACAATTTTTCCAAATATTAAAGCAGTTCTTCATAAATAAAAATATCTGCTAAAGCTCGTAATTTTTTGATGTGTTTAATCAATTTCAGCTCAGATTCGATTTGCTGTAATCTTTGTTTTAAAGCATCTTTTACTTCCTCGAATCTTGCTGTATAACTATCTTTCCTGTCTGTAACCATAATTAGATGATAACCAAAAGCAGTTTTCACAGGCTTACTGATTTCATTTATTTCAAGTCCAAAAGCCACATCCTCAAATTCTTTTACCATCTTACCCCGAGTAAAATAACCCAGATTACCACTATCAAAACAACTGGGACACTCGGAACACTCTTTGGCAATTTTATGAAAGTCTTCAGTAGATTTGATTGACTTCCTGATTTCTTTAACTTTTTGCAGTCCATCTTCACATGTTCCTTTTATGAGGATATGAGAAGCTTTAACCATTAATTGGGTAACAAACGATTCCTGGTTTTTATTATAAATTTCCTCTAACTCATTATATGAAATTTCCTTGTTTTTTGGAAAGTTGTTTTTCACGTATTTATTGATTAATAATTCAATCCTTATTTGATGTCTTAAAGCTGAATAATCAAAATTATTATTCGTTAATGTGTTTTTAAAATCCTCTTCAGAATTGAATTGCAGCATATAATCAACTACTTTGTTTTCAACATCTTCCACAGGAATTTCTAAACCGGATTTTTTTGCTTCATTAAGAAGTAAATACGCATTGATAAGTTGCTCGATTGCTTTTGCTTTTGATTCTTTATTTGCCTGTTGCAATCGCATTTTCTTTAAAACCTGTTCTAATTCTGTTTTATATTCTTCGAAACTTATTTTATAATCATTTACAATAGCAACAATCATTTAATCTCCCAATTTTCTAAACTTTTAAATTCCCTTATTTTTTGTAAGATTATTGAAAAGTTAATATTGGATGCCTGTAATGTCAAATCAAAATCTATTTTCCGATACCAGGTGAACTGTCTTTTAGCATAATTGCGTGTATTTTTCTTAATTTCCTGGCTGCACCCTTCCAAATTTGTTTTCTCCTCGAAATATGGTAAAAGCTCTTTATAACCAACTGTATTCATTCCTGGAGATTTTTCATTATAACCTTTTTCAAGAAGTTCTTTCATCTCATTTAGAAGTCCGTTTTTTATCATATCATCTACTCGATGGTTAATGCGATTATATAGAATTTCACGATCTTCAGAAATCAAAATATTAAATGTTTTAAAATATTTTTTATCAGATGGATTTTCCTGCCAAAGCTGGGTGATCGTTTTTCCAGTTGCTTCGTAAACTTCTAAAGCTCTGATGATCCGATGTAGATCATTCGGATTTGTTCTTTCTGCTGATGATGGATCTTTTTCCCTCAAATATTCATATAAATAATCAGAATTCTTTTCTTCTGCAGAATGTATAAGTTTTTCCCGAATTTCTCTTGGAATAGATGGAGCCTTAAAAATCCCTTCTAATAGAGCTTTTATGTAAAAACCGGTTCCTCCGACGATCAAAGGTAATTTATCTTTTTTATGAAGCTCATAAATTAACTTTTCAGAATCTTTAACAAAATCACCGGCACTGTATTCTTCATCTGGATAAACAATATCGATAAGATGATGTTTGATTTTTTTTTGAATTTCTTTGGAAGGTTTTGCTGTTCCGATATTCAGATATTTATAAACCTGACGTGAATCAGCAGAAATAATTTCTGTGTGCAATTCTAAAGCTAATTTATTGGCAAGTGTGCTTTTACCAACAGCAGTAGGACCTTGGATGATTATTATCGGGATGCGAGTTTCGGGTTGCAAGGTGCGAGATGCAGATTTGGAGTTTTTATTTATTGTATTGTAATTTATCTCCTTCCGAAGCTTCCGCTTCGGAAGCAAATAAGGTAAAGTTTTCAAGGTCAGGATTCCATATGAATGATTCATAATTTTCAATCCGTCAAATGCCGGACAAGTTTTCAATATTCAATTTATAAAATTCTCTTAAACTTCTTCTCAAATTCAGTCAAAGTCATCTTGATTATCAAAGGTCTGCCATGTGGACAGAAATATGGCACTTCACAGGCAAAAAGGTCGTTGATAAGTGCGAGCATCTCTTTTTTGCTCATTTTTTTACCTGCTTTTATCGCAGCTTTGCAGGCAACAGATTTGGAGATGCTGTCTCGGAAATCTTCAGTTTCGGTAAACTCATCTTCAAGCTGTTTTATGATTTCGATAAAGATGTCTCCCCCATCCCAATCTTCAAGTTCGATCGGTATTTCATCGATCACAATCGAGTTACCACTGAACGTTTTAATTGAGAAACCGATTTTATTAAATATTTCCAGGTTCTCAGATAAAAGTTCAGGAATTGTATTTTTAAGATGCGGAGGAAGATCGATCACAATTGGGAAAAGTAATTTCTGTGTTTGAGCTGGTGCTCCATGAATTCGATGCAGGATTTTCTCATAAATAATTCGCTCGTGAGCTGCATGTTGATCAATTATCATTAAGCCATCTTCAACTTGCACAAAAATATAACTCTGATGCAATTGCCATGGATTTATCATTTCTTCCTCGGGACGAACAAATAAATCCGGTCTTTGCTGTATTAGTTTGGATTCGAGAGTTTTGTCTTCAGGTGTTTTCTCTTTAAAAATATCCGGTTGATAGATTTGCTGGAACTCTTTCTTAACCTGACTGAAACGTTTTTTATCTGTTTTATTCTTAAATATCTTTGATTCAAATTTAGTGGTTTTTCCAGTTTGGAAAGATGAAGATAATCTCGATTTAATCTGTTTAAATCGCTCCTCTTCATATTGGAGTAGAATATTATTTATTGTGGTTTTAACGAAATTATGAACATTCCCAGGGTCTCGGAAACGAATTTCCAGTTTTGCAGGATGAACATTAAAATCTACCTGAGATGGTTCCACGTACAAAAAAAGTATGAATGGTGGGAGTTTCCCTTTTTGGAAAATCCTCAATTTCTTGATGAATGGATCATAAGCAGATCTTATACTGTGTAGAATGATCTTATCTTTAATAAATCTGTTGTTCACGAAAAGATACTTGTAATCGGCAAATCCGTCCGATTCATCTTCCAGACCGGAGATATATCCTTCTAATTTTAATTGTTCGTTTCCTGTATCTACTTTGATGAGATTTCTTTTCAAAAATTCACTTCCAAAAACTGCTTGCATTCGCATTTTCTTGTTTTGAACTGACGGATAGTTCAATTTCTCTTTTCCCTCTGAAATGAGTCTGAAATGGATATTTGGAAAAAGTATCGATTGATAATGAATATAATTTAAAATATGTTTAAATTCTACTTGAGTAGATTTCAAGAATTTTTTGCGAGCTGGAACATTGCTGAAGAGTTTCCTAACTGAGATTGTTGTACCTTTATTTGATGAAGTCTTGGAAAAATCTGATAATCTGCCAGAATTAAATTCAACTTTAGAAGCAATGTCTTTTCCTTCCTCTATCGTGATTAAAATGAGCTGACTAACAGATGCAATGCTGGGAAGTGCTTCTCCACGAAAACCAAGAGATGAAATATGAAATATATCTGTGATTGTTCGTATCTTGCTTGTAGCATGACGTTCAAAGCTTTGCAATGCATCATCTTCGCTCATTCCACAACCGTTATCGATAACCTGAATGAGCTTCTTTCCGCCATCTTCAATTGTTATTATGATTTGGGTTGCTCCAGCATCGATCGAGTTTTCTACGAGCTCTCTAACCACAGAAACCGGACGTTCGATTATTTCACCGGCAGCTATTCGATTTGCTACTTCTTCAGATAATATCTTAATTTTTCCCATGTTTATTTTTCACTTCGATACGAGCTCGAAGGTTTCGACTCGAAATTAACTAGAGTTCAACCATAAACTCACCCCCGACCCCTCTCTTAAACCCTCTTTGATTCTCCCTTTAGCAAAGGGAGATTAAAAGGATTTTTGAGATCATGGAGAGGGGAGAATGAGAACTCGAATCCTCTGGATTCATCTACGTTTCCCCTCTTTTGCAAAGAGGGGTTAGGGGAGTTAGAAATTCAAAAATCATAC
>CAYWPW010000194.1:2167-4537 GCA_964460095.1 uncultured Candidatus Cloacimonadota bacterium | reverse complement strand
AAACAGATGCACCTTATCAAAAACCTGAAAACTCAAAAGATGATTTTAATCATCTGAAAAATCTCATCCGGGTTGTAGATAAAGTTTCCGAAAAAACGAATATCGAAAAAGATATTTTGAAAGAAAAACAATTTGATAATTTTCAGATGTTGTTTGAATAGTTTTTGCAGAAAACTTGTGAAGTCTTTAAGACTTAACAAGTTTGCAAAATGAATTTTTAAAATAATTTAGTTAAAATATAAAAACTTCACAAGTTACCAAAACTTGTTAAGTTAAAAAATATTGTGCCTTTTGTGCATTTTAGTGGCTAAAAAAAATGAATCAATTTTCAAGAACAGAACTCCTTTTCGGAAAGGAAGCAATTGAAAAATTCAACAAGACTCGAGTTGCTATTATGGGTCTTGGAGGAGTTGGTTCATTTGCTGCTGAAGCATTGGCACGAAGCGGAATCGGAGCTTTTTTATTAGTCGATTTTGATAAAGTCAGTCTTTCCAATCTCAATCGTCAATCACAAGCTTTACATAGTACAATTGGCAAAATGAAAACCGAAGCAATGAAAGAGCGAATTCTAAATATCAATCCTGATGCAAAGGTGGATATTTATTCTGATTTTTGTGCAATTGAGTCCAGAGAATTTCTGCTAAAAAATGTAGATTTTGTGGTTGATGCGATTGATAGTTTAGGACCGAAATCCGGATTGCTTGAAGCAGTTTATCACAAGAAAATTCCTGTCATTTCCGTATTGGGAGCAGCCAGCAGATTTGATCCATCCAAAATAGAACTTTGTGATATTTCCAAAAGCCGGATTTGTCCTTTGGCAAAAAAAGTGCGGAAGTATCTTCACAGAAGAGGAATTACAGAAGGAATACCTGTAATTTATTCTTATGAAAAACCAATTGCTCAATTTGCTCATGAAACCGGAGCAGAAGCAGAATGGATTTCCGGGCGGGGAAGAAAGCGCGGAACTCTGGGTTCGGTTGTTTACCTGCCTGCAATAATGGGAATGTGGGCTGCAAGTTATGTGCTGAGGAAACTGGCTGGAATAATTTAGCTTACCAGCCGTCGTCAAGACTATGGACTGGCAAGCGGATTTTCGCGGATGGACACGGATAAAAAATGACTTGCCGAAGCTTCCCTCAAAGGAATTTTCTTTCTGAAAATATATGTTTTCATCTTGACCTCTATTAGTGGCAATTCATTTTACGATAGGATAAGCGTTTTGAGATTATTTTAAGGAGAGAGAAATGGGAATTGAAGTAATTCTTGGATTAACTGCAAGTATTATCGGTATTTTTAGTGGTGGAATTTGGTTATATGTAAAGATAAAAAAATATTATAAAAATAAGAAACTAATAAAAATAATTAAAAAATACCTTGAAACAAGTGACTTTTCTGATAATAAAAAAAGTACGGAAGAACTGATAAAGAAGTTAGAAGAATTTGAACTGTTAAATTTCTTCATTAAAGCATTAAAGAAAAAAGATAAAGAGATAAATAAATTACTAAAAGATAAGATAAATATAATCGAATTTGAAAATATTAAACAAAAACTGGAACAAACTATAAAAGAAAGGGAAAAAATTAAGGAAGAACTGGATAAAGCCCGCAAAGAAAATGAAAAAACAGATTATATACAGATTCTTAACAAAGCAGAAAAGTATTATTTAAAATTTAAATATGAAAAATTCCGTAATACATTAGATAAATATGAAAAAGAAAAGCAGGATGAGATTGCTTTCTTTGCATATTTAAAAGCTCGTTCATATTATATCGAACTTGATTATAAGAACTCTCTACTTCAAGCAGAAAAAGCAGCTAATATAAACCTGCAAAACACAGATTATCTGTTCTTTTATGCTCAAAGACTTAATGAAAAAGGATTATATGATAAAGCATTAATATTTTTTAATAAAGCACTGGAAATTGATTTGATAAAAATAGGAAATAAACATAAAACAATTTCTCTATATTATAATGATGTTGGTGTAGCTTATTATAATAAAGGAGAATATAATAAAGCAATAGAATTCTTTAGGAAAGCATTAAATATTCAACTGGAAATTCTCGGAGAAAAACATCCTGATACTGCAACCTCTTATAATAATATCGGTGGAGCTTATGATAATAAAGGAGAATATGATAAGGCATTAGAATTTTATCAGAAAGCATTAAAGATTTGGCTGGATATTCACGGAGAAAAACATTCTTTAACTGCAACTTCTTATAATAATATCGGTTTAGCAAATAGAAATAAAGGAGAATATGATAAAGCAATAGGATTTTATCATAAAGCATTAAAAATTGGATTGGAAATACTCGGAGAAAAACATCCTGATACTGCAACCTCTTATAATAATATCGGTGGAGCTT
>CAYWPW010000194.1:0-2067 GCA_964460095.1 uncultured Candidatus Cloacimonadota bacterium | reverse complement strand
ATGATAATAAAGGAGAATATGATAAGGCATTAGAATTTTATCAGAAAGCATTAAATATTAATCTTGAAATATTTGGAGAAATCCATCCTAATACTGCAGGAAATTTTAATAATATCGGTTTAGCTTATGATAATAAAGGAGAATATGATAAAGCATTAGAATTTTATCAGAAAGCATTAAATATTGATTTTGAAATACTAGGGGAAATCCATCCTAATACTGCTGGAGATTATAATAATATCAGTTTAGCTTATTTTCATAAAAAAGATATTAATAGGGCAACTGAGTATATTAAGAAAGCATTGGAAATTGCAAGAGAATTAAATGATGAAGTATTGATTAAAAAATTTGAGAAAAATCTGGAATTTGTTTTATCAAAAAAGAATCAGTAAAGAAAGACAAAACAATTATTTTTTTCAAGGTATTTAATAGTTTTATCAAACTTACTTACAGCCTATTCGTCAATAGATTTACTATGTCGCTTTTGTAAAGAGAGGTGAGAATAATGCAACAACAACTTTGCGAAACTTCTTATGAAGAAAATTCTAAAAGATAAATTTCGCAAAGTTACTTAAATCAATCAAACAAATATTTCTCTAATCCATCAATAATCGGTTCATCAAGGTAAGTTTGAGAAAAATCCATATAACCCATTTGTGATCCAAAGCTGTCTTCGATTATTGATTTATTATAGGGGTACTTATTTCTAATTCCAATACATTCATGATAATTAGAATACTCCCAGTCTTCCATTTTTGTCACGAACCCAGTTTTTACCGGGTTGTGATGAATGTAGAATATTAGATGCTGAAAGTATTTCTCATCATTAATTAATCTTGCCTTTGATCTTCCCGAGAACAACGTTCCTGCCCGATTTTGCTGTTTATTAATTGCAAGTGTATAACCTATGAACAATGATCTTAACCATTGGGATATAGGTATTTCAGAATCTTGCCTTAATAAGAAATGATAATGATTCGGCATTAAACAGAAGGCAATAATGCTAACATTAAATTTCTTATAACTTCTAATAATTTTTTTTATCAAGTAATCGTAATTATCGATATTATAGAAGATATTGTTTTTATTACATCCTCTGTTATAGATATGAAAAATTGAACCTTTTTGATAAATCATATCACACCTTTCAAACCTTTGCGAAATTTCTTATAAAGAGAATCCTAAAAGATAAATTTCGCAAAGATGCATTTACTGCCTGAAAATCGAAAACCTTTACGAAACTTCTTACGAAGATAATCTCAAAGATAAATTTCGCAAAGTTCTTCTATTCTATCAGCGTCTCTTCTTCTTCAATAAACTTTTCCGGAATGCTTTTACTTGCTTTTGCACCCAATTTTTTGATGTTTTCTACTCTCGAAATCAGGTCCCCTCTTCCGGTTTTCAATTTATTCAAAGCATTCAAATATGACTCTTTCGATCGATCTATATTCTTCCCAATATTATCCAGATCGTTGATAAAACCAACGAATTTATCATATAATGCGCCACCCTGACGAGCAATTTCCATCGCGTTTTTCGTCTGGTTTTCCTGCCGCCAGATAAAGGCAATTGTCCTCAAAGTAGCTAATAATGTACTTGGACTTACGATCACGATATGTTTATCCAAAGCAAACCTGAATAATGAATTGTCATTTTGAAGAACAATTGCAAAACTCCCTTCGATCGGCATAAAAAGAAGCACAAAATCAGGAGAATTCAAACCTTTCAATTCATGATAATGTTTCTTATACAAACCGTCAATATGTGATTTTACAGACGTATTAAGAGCTTTAATAAATACCCGTTGTTGATGTTCATTATCAGCAGAAATCATCCTTTCATAATTAACGAGCGAAACCTTTGAATCGACAATAACATGCTTATTTTCCGGGAGCTTGATTATTACATCCGGCTGAAAACGATGACCTTCCTCATCAATAAAGCTGGTTTGAGATTCGTATTCAATTCCCTTTTGCAGCCCCGATTCTTCCAGGATACGCTCCAGAATAACCTCTCCCCAGTTTCCCTGAATTTTCACATCACCTTTCAGCGCTTTTGTAAGATTGG
>CAYWPW010000193.1:0-4538 GCA_964460095.1 uncultured Candidatus Cloacimonadota bacterium | reverse complement strand
GGTTTGTTAATATCAATTTTCATTTCCTGAACTTTTTTGAATTTAATTTTAATAAATTCAACATCTTCACCTTTAACATTTTCTAAGGTAAGTTTATACAGTTCATCTGAATTCAGAGTTTCTTTTTCCAAAAGAGCTTCCGCTAATTTATAAAGTAGTTCCTTTCTTGCCAGCAGTATTTTCTTAGATTCTTTGTAAGCAACTGTGATAATACTTCTGATTTCTGCATCGATTAATTTGGCAGTGTCTTCGCTGATAGTTTCATGTTGTGATATATCTCTTCCCAAAAAGATTTGAGTTTCCTTATTTGACACTGTCATCGGTCCGATTTTATCGCTCATTCCCAATTTACAAACCATATCTTTTGCAACAGTTGTGGCATTTTGGATATCGTGAGATGCTCCGGATGAGATATCGTTGAAGACAATTTCTTCGGCGCATCTGCCACCCATCAAACCAATGATCGACTCTTCGAGATAGCTTTTCGTGTAGTAGGTTCTGTCTGTTTGCAGCATATGCGTGGCACCGCCTGTGAATCCTCTTGGTATGATTGTTACTTTATGAATCGGTTCCACTTTTTCTAAGAACATCGAGCATAAAACATGTCCAATTTCATGAAATGCTGTAATTTTTTTATCTTCTTCAGAAATGACTTTGCTTTTACGTTCTTTACCCAGAGTAACTTTATCCTTTGCTTCTTCAAAATCAGTCATTTCAATTTTTTTCTTATTTTTGCGTGCTGCCATCAAAGCAGCTTCGTTCACCAGGTTTGCCAGATCAGCTCCACTGAAACCGGGAGTTCCACGAGCAATTAGACTGTATTTAACTTCTTTAGCAATGGGAAGTTTTCTGGCATGAACTCTCAGAATTGCTTCTCTTCCTTTTATATCCGGCAGGTCCACAATAACCTGTCTATCAAATCTTCCGGGACGCAAAAGTGCAGGATCCAGAACATCCGGTCTGTTCGTAGCTGCTATGATTATCACAGAATCATTTGGGTCAAACCCATCCATCTCAACCAAAAGCTGGTTAAGAGTCTGCTCACGTTCATCATGACCACCACCCAATCCTGAACCACGATGACGTCCTACAGCATCGATCTCATCTATAAAAGCTATACAGGGAGCATTTTTCTTTGCCTGAACAAACATATCTCGAACCCGGGAAGCACCGACTCCCACGAACATTTCCACAAAATCTGAACCACTTATGCTGTAAAAAGGAACATTCGCTTCACCAGCTACTGCTTTCGCCAGGAGAGTTTTTCCTGTTCCCGGTCTTCCTAAAAGCAAAACACCTCGCGGAATTCTTCCACCCAATCGCTGGAATTTCTCAGGAGCTCTAAGAAATTCAATGATCTCCTCAAGTTCTTCTTTTGCTTCATCCACACCAGCAACATCTTTAAAGGTTACTTTAGTTTTACCTCCCACAGATAAACGCGCTTTGCTTTTACCAAAACTAAATGCCTGTCCTGCACCACCACCTCTGATGCCTTTCATCATGAATAACCAGAATCCAATGAAAATAAGAAAAGGTAACCAGGAAAATATCATACCCAGAACTTTTGATGGTTTTTGAGAAAAGACAATCACTCCGGAAGCAGATAATTCTTTTACCAGATCCGAATCTTCAAATGGCAGATAAGTTGTATATTTTGTATTGTTAATATCCGTAAGATTCACATCTTTGCCATTGAAAACTGCAGATAAAACTTCTCCATTTGCTGCCATCGTGATAAATTCAGTATAAGAGATTTGTTGGATTTTTCCACTCAAATTTTTATTCATCTGATAAAAAAGGATTAAGAAAAGAATTATCACCACCCAGAAAGTTATGGATTGGTATTTCTTCATCTTTGGGAAAAACTTTTTCTCTTTATCCGGTTGCTTTTTTTGGTTATTATTTTTATTACTATTTTCCATTAGGAATATATCTCCTCTTTTAAAATTCCAATATAAGATAAATTGCGATATTTTTCTGAGTAATCCAAACCGTATCCTACAACGAACTCGTTACCAACCTCAAATCCAAGAAAATCAATTTTTATATCAATTTTATGAGCTTGAGGTTTATCTAAAAGAACACAGATTTTCACAGAAGCAGGATTATGCTTTTCTAAATAATCATAAATGTATTTCAGTGTGAGTCCACTATCAACAATATCTTCCACGATTATCACATGACGATTCAAAATATCCGTATCAATATCTTTTCTGATTTTTACAACACCCGAAGATTTGGTGCTGGTTCCGTAACTGGAAAGAGAAAAAAAATCAATTTCCAGAGGTTCTGAGATGTTTTTCAGCAGATCTGTCAGGAAAAAAACAGCACCTTTTAAAATGCATATCATTATCGGGTTTTTATCTTTATATTCTTGGGAAATTTGCTTTCCAAGTTCACATACTTTTTTTTGTATCTTTTCTTCTGTTAAAAGGATTCTTAAAATATCTTTTTCCATATTATCTATTTCCTCTTATTAAATCTTTCTGCCGGTCTGGCTTTGGTAGTTGCGATTTTTTCAATTTTCATTCTCAGGATATTTTTTGTTAAATCTGTAATAGCTACCCGATTATCGATTCTCATGCCAGCAACCCACAAAATTTTCTCATTGTCACAGAACAGCAAAACTTTATCCCTCTCAAATTTAGGTACTTTTTCGTCAATGAAAAAATCTTTTAACTTTTTAGAGTGTTTCATGCCAAAAGGATAGAATCTATCTCCTGGTTGACGATGTCTGATTGTTATGGGAAAGGAGGTTTTATCTAAGTCGATGTAGGTTATTTTTTTATCTTCGAAAAGATAACGTTTATGAGGAATTTTTTTCAGTTTTTTCATAATTATCCGATAATCTTCAAAAGTAAATCGATTTCTTAAACTGACAATTTCCCGTTTGTTTTGAACATCAATTTCCTCGAGTTCGGAAACATTGCCAATAATCAAATCATTATATTCCTTGAATACATAAACATTTTTAGGAAGGATTATTTTTTTACTACCATTTGAATAAATGATAGATTCAATTTCCTCAAAATTTTTCTGGTAAAAATCTTTTTCATCACCAGAAAGTCGTTTATAAATTTCACGATAAATATAAAATCTTAAAATTGATTTTGTTTTTCTAAGTGTTTCCAGAGAGAGCCGAAAATCATTTTGGGGATGTTTAATCAGGGCTTTTGAAATTCTATGATTAGCCAGATTCCTCAAGATATCATCCATTTCTCCCAAAATTGATGATGTGCCAAACAATTTATCAATTACTTTGGCATTCAAGTTTTTGGTGATCCAGGGAAGTAATTCGTTGCGGATCTTGTTGCGGCTATAGATGTTTTCCTGATTTGAGAGGTCTTCTCTCCATGATATATTTTCCTTTTGAAGAAAATCTAAAATTTCTTGTCGGGAAAATGGAAGCAGCGGATGAATGATGTGGTCATTGATTGGTTTTATTCCTCTCAAACCTGTAAGACCTGCTCCTCTGAATAACCTCAGAATTACGGTTTCAGCTTGGTCGTTTTTATTGTGACCTAAGGCAATTTTATTGATTTTATATAGATTTGCGATTTTGTTGAAATATGTAAACCTGAGCTTTCGAGCTTTGTTTTCAAGGTCGCTTTCTGTTTTCAAAGTAACACTCTTTATAACCAGTGAGATATTTCTCTTAAAGCAGAAATTTTTCACAAATTCTTCATCATTAATCGAATCATCTCCTCGTAAATTATAGTTTATATGAGCAGCTAAAATTGAAAATCTAAACCTGGATTTTAAATGCCAGAGTCCTAAAAGTAGAGAAGTTGAGTCTGCCCCACCTGAAAAGCCGACCAGAACTTTATCTCCGCTTTTTATCAACTTGTTTTCAAAAACAAATCTTTCAAGCTTAGCAAGAAAGTTTGAGTTATTCTTCATTTTAAAATCCTTAATAATCGAGAAAATCATTAAATTCTCAGATTTAAATATCCCCTAAATTCAAGAAATTTAACCATTTCTTATATGTCAAATAAAAAGCTTGTAAGATTTTTTAATATTTATTTTATGGAAAAAAATAAACAACAAAACAAGGAGCAAATTATGAAGAAGTTACTGCTTTTGGGTGATGAAGCTATTGCTCAGGGTGCTCTGGATGCGGGTTTATCTGGAGCTTATGGTTATCCGGGTACTCCTTCAACGGAGATCGTGGAGTATATTCAACGAAACCCGGAAGCGATAGAGCGAGATGTTCATCGCACCTGGTCTGCAAATGAAAAGACATCTCTGGAAGAAGCTCTGGGAATGTCTTATGCAGGGAAAAGAGTGATTGTAACCATGAAACATGTGGGTCTTAATGTGGCAGCAGACCCATATATGAATTCGGCTTTGACCGGAGCAAATGGGGGAGTGATCGTTGCTGTGGCAGATGACCCATCCATGCACTCGTCTCAAAATGAACAGGATTCACGTTATTATGCCAAGTTTGCTTTAATGCCTGCATTGGAACCCACCAACCAGCAGGAAGCTTATGAGATGCCTTTCCTGGCTTATGAAATTTCAGAAAAATATCATCTTCC
>CAYWPW010000192.1:0-4550 GCA_964460095.1 uncultured Candidatus Cloacimonadota bacterium | reverse complement strand
GATGCTGAGAATTTGAGAAAATATCTGCTTCAGGGTGGATTCCTGCTGGCTGATGATGATTATGGAATGGATAAATCTTTCAGGAGAGAAATCCAAAAAGTTTTTCCTGAAAAAGAACTAATCGAACTTCCTGCGAATCACGAAATTTTTCACAGCTTTTTTTCGTTTGAAAAAGGATTAACGAAAACTCATAAACACGATGAAAAACGTGCTCAAGCTTTTGCCATTTTCGATGATTTTGGCAGGATGATGGTGCTTTACATTTTTGAATCTAATATCAGTGATGGTTGGAGCGATGTTCACGACGATCCTGAAAATATTAAAGAATTAGCTTTTCAAATGGGAGCAAATATTTTTTATTTTGTAATTACAAAATAAATAAATTGAATATTTAATATTGAAAATTGAACATGGCTGAAACGGATTGGACTTGACTTCAAAGCGAAGCGTGGAGTTGAGAACAATCATAAATAATGGAGAAATGAATATCCAATTATGAAAGAAAAAAGAAAAATTGTATCATCACTCTCCGTGTGCTCTGTGGTTAAAAGAAAAACTTTGTGTCTTAGTGGTTAAAGGAAACAAATATGAGAGTATATTTTGCATCGGATTTTCACCTGAAATTTACAAGAAAAGAGATAGATGCTGAACAAAATAAAAAAATCATTTCCTTCTTAGATAGTTTAATTGGGAATGCTGATCTATTGATTTTAAATGGAGACATTTTCGATCTTTGGTTTGTGTGGAAAACAGTCATAATAAAAGGTTATTTTCCAATCTTAAAGAAAATGGCTGACTTGAGAGAAAGCGGTTGCAGAATAGTATTTATTGCTGGCAACCATGATTTCTGGTTCAGGGACTTTTTAACAGGTTTTCTGGATGTTGAATTATATCCTGAAAACTTTTCCGAAACTATTGATGGAAAGAAGATTTTCGTTAGTCATGGAGACCTTTTTACCACAAACGATACTCATTATAAAATATTTCGATCTCTAATCAGGAATAACTTTTTAAAAAAAATATTTGAACTATTTCACCCGGATTTTTCTTTGGCACTCGGAAAATTATTATCACGTTCCAGTAGAGATAGAAAGTCGCATCCTGAACTAGAAAGAAAAAAGGAAGAAGGTTTGATTAAGTTCGCAAAACAGAAATTGAAGGATTATGATTTAGTGGTTTTAGGACATTCTCATGCACCAAAGCTGATTAAGTTTGAAAATGGTTATTATGCAAATGCAGGTGATTGGGTAGCTCATCAATCCTATCTGAAAATGATAAATGGTGAGCTGGAATTGTGTGAATATTGAAAACAAACGAATGTTTATTTTGTTAATGATGCGAGGAGAAAATGAATATAACTTGTGATTTAAAAAGATTTAATTCTGAATGTGAATGATTTCAACAAAAAAAATATAGGAGTGAAAAAGATGCGTAAAATTGTTTTATTGATACTCATTTTAAGTATCGCTGTTTTATTTGCAGCAGAAGGAAATACGGAGGTTATTGAAGTGGTTATTCAAACAAATTATGGAGAAATTGAACTTGAACTTTTCCCGGCAATTGCACCGAAAACTGTGGAAAATTTTGTAGGATTGGCAACAGGAACCATAGAGTGGACTGAACCTGAAACAGGTGAAAAAGAGAACAAACCTTTTTATGACGGACTTATTTTTCATAGGGTAATTAATGATTTCATGATTCAAGGTGGATGTCCTTTGGGAACAGGATCTGGCGGACCCGGTTATAAATTTGAAGATGAATTTTCAGGAGAAGATATTCTCATCACTGGTGACATCCATACTGAAGAAGAAGCTTATGCAGTTTACACTCAAATCCTGGCTCCTTATATGCAGACTAATCAAGAACCAAATCCCGAAATCCTGGCAATAATACAGGAATGTGGAAAGATTCAAAGCGTTAATCCAATTATGAATCACACAGTTGAATTCTTTAAAGAAAAAACAGGAATCGAAGCAGATGTCAATTTAAAAAAACTCAAAGCAACAGTTGATTATGGGACAATCTGTATGGCAAATTCCGGTCCGAATACAAATGGTTCTCAATTCTTTATTGTTACAAAAAAAGAAGGTTGCAGTTGGCTGAATGGCAAACATACTGTTTTCGGAAAAGTTGTGAAGGGAATGGATGTTGTTCATAAGATAGAGAATCTTTCGGCTGATAAAAAAAGCAATAAACCTTTCGAGGAAAATAAAGCAGTTATTGAGAAAGTAATCGTTAAATAAATTATAATTAAAACTTGTTATTAAACATGCCATCCGGTAACTGCTGGATGGCAAGTTTCGTTTAATCCTGTTTTTTACTTTTGGGATGTGCCTGCTCATAAACTTTCTTCAAATCTTTCAAAGAAAGATGCGTATAAATCTCAGTTGTGGATAGATTGCTGTGACCGAGCATTTCCTGAACGGCTCGCAGATCCGCACCATTTGTGATAAGATGAGTAGCAAAAGAATGCCGAATGGAATGTGGTGAATAACCTTTTGTTTTTGCCACCAAACGAATATACTTATCAAGAATTTCCCTGAGTTCATCAGCATAAAGTGGTTTACCGCTTTTGGAGAGGAATAGAGTATCGGAAATCTCCTTTTGTTCCCCCTTCTCATGGGGATTTAACGGAAGAAATTGAGTTCTGATTTTCAGATAATTCTTCAAGGCTCGAACCGCTTTTTTCCCAATTGGAACAATCCGTTCTTTATTACCTTTACCAATAATTTTAATCAATTTGGAATCCAGATCCAGGCGGTAAATAGTGGCATTTGCCAGCTCACTGATTCTTAAACCAGATGAGTAAAGCAACTCTAAAATTGCTTTATTACGAACACCGAATTTGCTCGATAAATCCGGAATACTAAGTAAATCTTCCATTTCGATTTCTGTGAAATGTTTCGGAAGCTTTTTCTCAAATTTGGGAATCTGCAAATTCTCAGCATTATTTACTTTTATCAAATTGTTTTTTTCGCAATATGAAAAGAAGTTTTTTATGACTGTTGCCTTGCGGGCCAGAGTACGATTATTTCTTCCCTTTAAACTCAGACTTCGCAGAAAATCTCTCAAATATAACCTGGAAACAGAATTCAAATCGATCTGTTCATTTTCAAAGTATTTTGTAAGAAAATCCATTAACTGTATCAGGTCATTTTTATAAGATTTAATCGTATTCTGAGATAAACCTCTTGAGATTAAAGTCCGGATGTATTGGGTGATGATGGATTTCATTTATGAATTACTTTTTTTTAATAATTTGATGAGCTCATTAATATCTACACCTAAACTAAAGAAGTTAGGTTTTAGCTGAAAAACTTTGTTTACTTTTTCTAATGTTTTTTCATTTTCACTAAAATGTATAAGCAATTTATTCATCAGAATATTGAGTTCATCCATTTTTCGATTGTTTAAAATAAATAAATTTATTAATTTTTCAACTTTATATTTTCTTTCAACACCTTCTGGAATATATTCTTTTATACCTTGCTCTTTCAAAGTAAATAAATGATTCAAACTAACGCTAACCTCTTTATTATCCGGCAAAGATACTTTCTCTGTTAATTCCAGTTTTTCAAAACTCGAATAGATTTGTCTGAAAATATAAATGATAATAGTTAAAAAATCGCGATTTCTAAAACCATCAATCCAAATATTTATAATCTTTTCTCGCACATCAGCTTTAATTACTGAAACACATTTTAAATCTTTATCTTCAACTACAACACCAGTTCTCCAATTTAATTTATCTTTTATCTCATTTTTCATTGAGACTATGAATCTTGGAATAATGGACTTGGGAAAAAAATCATATTTCAAAATAATTTTTAATGAATTATCATAATCAAAATCAAATTCAGGTTCTTCTACATCAAGAAGATCTGGAATCAGAATTTTTCCTTCATCGAGTTCAAAACATAATTTGAACTTTTTCATCAGGTTTATGATATATTGCTGCTCCTTTTTTTCATATGTTTTTATCTTTAAAGTTTTCTGATAGAAATTATTTGAAAATTTTTCCTTATTAAGTATAAAATCCAATTCTTTTTTTTTGATAATCCCTTTTTTCCCTGCTGTGATTTTAGAATTTATTATCTTATAAACAGCTTCTGTAGCCCACTTTGGTTCTAAAATGTAAGTTTCGGAAAGCTCAAAATCTATGAAATTTAAAATAACCCCCAGTTCATTCAAATATGAAACTAGAGTTTCTTTTTGGGATTGATCAGTAATTCCTTCATTTGAACATATTGTATTATATTCTTCACAATTAATGTAATCTAATTTCATATCTTCCAATTTCTTTTTGATGTTGAACCAGTGAATTCCCCATTCGGATTTTATCAATTCAACATTTAATATTTCAGAAAATAGTCGTTTCTTAAAAGAAATAATTCCTTCATCTGTATCACAAGAAATCCTGTGAAAATCAATGATTCCCTTGTATTTTTCTCGTAGAAATTTTCTGTTTACTTCAAAGGAAGGATTTAAATCGATTTTATTCAGAACAACAATAATGGGAGAATCTCCTCCAAAACTTTCAATATGTTTTA
>CAYWPW010000191.1:0-4550 GCA_964460095.1 uncultured Candidatus Cloacimonadota bacterium | reverse complement strand
GATCTGAAGGTATATTTTCATTTAATTTCATCTCGTATGTGATATCTAATTTGGGAAGTGGTAAATATCCTGATATTTCCTCTGATGGTACTAAAGTAACTTTTTATGACGATGATCTAATGGTCATGGATATTGATGGTTCCAATAGAATAAAGATCGCAAACTCCTCGAGTAGATATCAATCATTTTCTGCTGATGGAGAAAAGATAGTATTTTACGGCGAAATAAAACATAGTTCAAAAAGAAATAAAAATCCACTTGAATAATAGGAGAAATATAATGAAAAAAATCTTTAATCTTTCATTTATCTTAATTAGTTTAGTTTCATGTATGCTTCTTGTATCTTGTGGTGAAGAAATTCCCTGGTCGGAAACTTTCCTCTCAACCATAGATGCCGATGGTGATAATCTGCAGCATCTGGTTAAAGACGTTTTCGGCAAGCCCAAATTTTCTCATGATGAAGAGATGATTCTCATCGCAGGTAACCCGGGTTTCTGGTCAGTAAATACCGATGGTACCGATTTTAAATGTATTCTTGATACTTTAACAATTTATAATAATTATTACTCAGTTTCTCCTGAAGAAGATAATTTCATTTTTTCTAATTCCGGTAATATCTATAAATGTAACTATATTACGAACTTGATAGAAAAAGTATTTACTTATGAAGAAGAATATGCCTGGCTTCATTCATATTCACCCGATGGCTCTAAAATTCTGTTCTCTGCTTCAAAACCTCAAGGAGATTCTACTATTGTAAAATTATATTCAATGAATGAGGATGGAACAAATCAAGAATTGCTTTATACACATACCTCTATTTCATCAAGTAATATCAGATATCCAATCTTCTCACAGGATATGGAAAAAATATTCTTCGTGTATGGCGGTTTAGTTATGTGTAATTCAGATGGTACCGATATTGAGCTAATTGTTTCAAGCAATCTATCTTATAGCCCAATATCAAATGCAAATGGATATGTCGTTTTCGCAGATTATCACGATATATTTGCTTATAATTATCATACGGATGTTATATTGAATCTAGGTAATGGTAAAAATCCGGATATATCCCCTGATGGTACAAAAGTAACATTTTGCGATGACGATCTATATGTTATAGATATTGATGGGACCAATAGAACTAAAATTGCAAACACATCAAATTATTACCAATCATTTTCATTCGATGGAGAAAAGATAGTATTTTTAGGAGATAAAACATATAATTCAAAAAGAAATAAAAATCCTTTGGAATAATATAAAACGATTAATGAAAAATAGAATAGTAGTTCTCAGCGTAATGAATGATTGTCTTAAAAAAAATGCAGGCATATCAGAAAATCGTGGGATTGTGTATCAAGTCAGCAAGACTTGACTCGCAACGAAGTGAAACGAGTGTGAGTCGAGAATTGCGTTGAATAAAGGCATTGTTCTCACCCCAAGCTCCGCATCGGGGCAAGTCCAATGAATACAAAAGAGGTAAGTTAATGAAGCCGCAATTATTTGCGTTACTCACAGCAATAGCTTGGGGCGTGGGTGGATATTTTGAAAAAAAAGGATTACATCTGGGAAAACTCTCTCCTCAGATGGGAATAACTATCAGGACTTTCGTCGCACTTATTATTTTAGCATTTGTAAGTTATCCGCAATGGAAAACAGTAACACAGGCTGGCTCGAAAGCTCTTTTATATATGATCATCGGTGGTGGAATAGTTGCCGGTGCAATGGGAATGCTGTGTTTTTACATTGCCATAAAAGGAGCATCTCTGGGAAAAGTAATGCCCATTGCTTTCACTTCCCCGCTGTTTGGTGCTTTGATGGGTGTTATGTTTGGAGGTGAATCGCTAACTTTCAAATCAGCTTTAGGAATATGTATGACAGTTGGCGGAATTGTGCTTCTGACAATAGGATAAAATTTTATATTAAAAAGGAGACACTATGAAGAAAAAAATCCCGAAAGGATGCATCATAGCTATTGTTATCATTGTTATTATTATCATCAGTATCTATTCTTATTTGAAAAATTCTTACAACTCGATGGTAACATTAGATGAGGGTGTGAAAGCAAAATGGAGTCAGGTGGAAAATGTATATCAGCGAAGATATGATCTGATCCCAAATTTGGTGAATACTGTGAAAGGTTATGCTGCCCACGAAAAAGAGACATTTCAGGCAGTTACGGAAGCCAGATCAAAAGCTGGCGGTACATTTAATATTTCCGAACAGGTTCTTAATGATCCTGCTATGTTCCAGAAATTTCAGCAAGCTCAAAGTACTTTGGGCGGTGCATTGCAAAGATTGATGGTTGTGATGGAAAAGTATCCCGACTTGAAAGCAAACCAGAATTTCCTGGCTTTGCAAGACCAACTGGAAGGAACAGAAAACAGAATCGCTGTGGAACGAAAAAGATTTAACGAGACTGCCAGAATGTATAATACTTACATAAAACAATTCCCAAGATTAGTTTTGGCAAATATGTTCGGATTTACAGAAAAACAATATTTCCAATCAACTGAAGGAGCAGAAATAGCACCCAAAGTTGAATTCTAATATAGCTCACGGATTTAAAGGGATAAACACAGATAAAAAATATTTTAATGATTGTCCCATTTAAGTTTGAAATCACCCTAAAGATAAAACATCAAAGTTGATAAAATTCTTTAATCGGTTGAAAATTCAATGTTTGTTTTCAGTTATTCCCGATTATAGAAAGAAAATATATTAAGGGAATTTAGAATATTCATCAAAATAATTCGCTTATGAAATCCGTGAATATCCGTGTGAATCCATGAGCTAAAAAAAAGGAGTAAATATGCCGAAACTGAAATTCAGTAAAGAAAATCTGGAGCAAATAAACAAAACCGTCAAACTATCAGAAAGTAAAACCTCAGGAGAAATTGCAACTGCCTTCATAAAAGAAAGTTATGATTATGCAATTTATGAGCTGATCTTTGCTGTAATCTGCGGTTTTCTATATTTTGTGGTTATGATGTTCTTCGTTTATGAAGTAGAAACTTTCATCAAACAAATGTTCTGGGATTATTCCAATAATTATCTTTTGTTATTTTACGGTTTCTCCACATTCCTGGTAATTTCCATTTTCTATTTTATCGCTAATATTTCCATGATAGACAGATTAATCGTTCCTAAAAAAGTCATGAAACAAAAAGTGAAAGAAAGAGCTGTCAGGCATTTTATGGAGTCCGGAGTTTATAATACCAGAGACAGAACCGGCATTCTGATTTTCATCTCTTTTTTAGAAAGAAGGATCGAGCTGATCGCAGATAAAGGTATCAATGAAAAAATTCCACAGGAAAAATGGAACTCGATAGTAGAGAACATTATTCAAGGAATAAAGTCTGATAAGGTTATTGAAAAACTGAAAGAATCCATTCTGGAATGCGGTGAACTTCTGGAGAAACACTTTCCCATCAAACCGGATGATACTAACGAACTCAGTGATGACGTTACAATTTTGGAGAAATGATCATGAAAAAAATATTTTTATTTATAATTCTATTACTGATTTTCGCTCAAATTTTTGCTTTGAAAGTTCCGAAATTAATGGGTCACATTAATGATTATGCTGGGGTTCTTTCTCAACAGGAAAAATCTAATTTAGAAAGAATGCTCATTTCTGCAGAAAATAAAACATCTTCACAAATTGTGCTTCTTACAATCCCATCTCTGAAAGAAGAATCTCTGGAAGACTTTTCTATGAATGTGGTAGAAACCTGGAAAATCGGACAAAAGGAATTTGATAATGGCATTCTTCTGCTGATTGCGATGAAAGAGAGAAAAATCAGGATTGAAGTGGGATATGGTTTGGAACATATAATTACAGATGCCAAATCCGGTTTCATCATCCGAAATATTATGCTCAATGATTTCAGAAAAGGTGATTTCTTTGGAGGGATATCTGCATCTATTCAAGCAGTTTCCGGGCTGATTACCAAAGACTTTGAAATAACTCCTGAACAATTGGCAAAATATAAAAGACAAGACCAACATGGGAAACCGGCTCAAATTCCTGTAGGATTTATCATTTTCATCATTATGATATTATTAAGTATGTTTGGTAAAAAAGGTAAAGGAAGACGTGGTGGTATTTTACCGTGGCTTTTGCTGGGCAGTATGTTAGGTGGCAGCGGTCGTGGAAGTTCCGGTTTTGGAGGTGGTTTCGGAGGATTCTCCGGCGGTGGCGGAGGATTCGGCGGAGGTGGAGCTTCTGGTGGATGGTAATTGAAAATGAGTTTGGCAAAATTGAGTGTTTTCTAACCTCAATGCTCTGCCCAAGGCAAATAAATCTTCTGAAAGGGTTGTCTATTAAATACATCTTTATTGATTATCAATAACCTACCCGTTCACGGGTAGGACAAGATGATAAAAAATATTGCTAAGCCGTTTACGGCTTTACATTTAAATAATAGATTAGATGAAATATTTTTAGAAGGACGTAAACGTCCTAAAATATGATCTATGTCCCTCCCGACCTATGCGTAAACGCATAGGTTATTGATGTTCGGTAAGTTACAGACTTGTGTGTA
>CAYWPW010000190.1:0-4596 GCA_964460095.1 uncultured Candidatus Cloacimonadota bacterium | reverse complement strand
AACATCAGAAATAATCTCGGATACTACTGCAACAGGTCAAGATACAACTTGGATTTCGTATTCTGCAGGAACTTTCAAACGGCAGACTTTAGCTCTCAGAACAGAAGTTGGAAGTAATAGAAGTTTTCTGTGGGGATTTGGAATCACAAAAAGCAGGGATGATAAACATTCGATATCTGAGAAATATTTTATGGAATCTGATTCTTCCAGTACTACATATATGACTTCTCCTAAAGACAATATTGTAATTTCCACTGATGCACAACTTTCATTGTTTAATCAACGCTTTTTGTGGGGAGTAGAAGCTGCAGTAAGTATGTATAATTCCAATATTACTGATGGAGCAATTTCGATAGATTCTTTGGAAGCTGAGTTTGACCAGGATATTCCACTTCCGTTTGATCCGACGGATATTTCCGACTTGTTTGTGATAAACGAATATATTGAGCCGATTCTTCCGGGATTTTCCAGTTTAGCTTATAAAACATTTTTGCGAGCTTTCTTCAAAAGAAATTTATTGAATATATCTTATTCTGCAATAGGATCGAGCTTTAATTCTTTAGCGACTAATCTTATGCAAAAAGATGCACAGGTACTGAGTATTTATGACAATTGGAACTTGTTCAACAACAAGTTATCTTTGAATGCTGGTATGAATATGTTTTCCGATAATGTTTATGATACAAAAGAGACAACTACGAAATCTATAAATTATTCGGGATATGTTTTATATCGACCTGTAAATCTGCCTTATATCAAATTTGGATATACAAATACGGTTTCTGATAATGATGATGATGAATATCCTTATCAAAATCAATCAGTTAACTTTACTTTTTCAACAGGATACAAGATTGAACAAATATCTGCAGCTCCAACGAATTTCAGTTTGAATTATAGCAATTATATTGGGGAGATAGATTTCTCAACTGTTTATATGGAAGAAGATAGTTCAGGCACAATGTTTTCTTACGATGCTCAACAGAAAGATGATATTTCTAAAAACACAATAATCCTTCGAGCAATCAGTAAATTTGCTGATTTACCCTTAATTACAACAGTTGCTTTTTCATTTACAATAAATGATAATCCATCAAAAACATATGTCGATTCTTTGAATTTAACAGAAAAAACCAAAGAAGAATCAAACTATAATTCCATTTACCTAAAAGGAGCATTTACACTCAAAGAAGACAGGTTGAAACCCTATGTGGATTTCAGATATACTGCCTATGGCGGGGATGTGGATAATCAAGCTACCCAGATGTTCAATATGGGCGTGAAATATAGTGTTCTACAAAATACTTTTTTTAATTCTGAATTCGGAATGAAATTCTATCAAAACCTTGATGTAGAGGGAGAAGACTATAAAAAATTCAATTTCAGGTTTAAGATAACTCAGAAATTTTAAAATTTTAATAATCAAGAAGATTTTATTTTTCTGATTTAATTAAAATGTACACGCAAAATCACCGCCAACAGCTATCTTTGGAAAAGAGAGGGGAGAATGAGAATTCTGATCCTTCGAATTTATCAATGTTTCTTCTCTTTGCAAAAGTTGTTCATTATACACAAGTATGTAACTTGCTGAATATCAATAACCTATGCGTTTACGCATAGGTCGGGATGAACATAAAATCATTTTTTAGGACGTTTACGTCCTTCTAAAAAATGTCAGACAACCTTTTATTTAAATGTAAAGTCGTAAACGGCTTACTAATATTTTTTGGATCTTCTTGTCCTACCCGAAAACGGGCAGGTTCAATAATTAAAAAAGATGTATATATTGGACAGTTTCAGGATAGGTGATAAGGTTTTAAAGAAAGAAAAAGATGATTTCTTTAAAATATTCAATTTACGATTGAAATATTTCTTTTTTTTTAAGAGGTAATTCTATGAAAATTATTAGAACTTTTATTATTACAATTGTCGTTTTTTTCATTCTCATCTTGTTTTTTTCGTCTGAATTCTGGGGAAATTTAGAGCACAAAGCTCTGGATATCTTTTTTATGACTCGTGGAGTTCGAGAAGTTTCCAATGATATTGTGATTGTAGAAATCGGAGATGATACATTTAATTCATTAGGAATCAGTTGGCCCTTCCCAAGGGAATTGCATGCCAAACTAATTGATAACCTGGAGAATGCAGGAGCAAAACAGATTATATTTGATATTGAATTTACAGAATATTCAAATCCCTATTCAGATTCGATTTTAGCGGCAACTGCAGCCAAATATGATAATGTGATTTTTTCCGGGAAAATGCTTCATGAATTGAAAATTGATTACTCAAGACAGCAGATTTTACCTCCCATAAAAGATATTATAAATCGAGGTTTGAAGTGGGGTTCTGTGAATATTTCCGCTGATAATGACGGTTTTGTTCGAAGATACGAGATTTTTCAGGAAATGGGAGATAAGAGAGTTTTTTCAATTGGGGCCCTTTCCTATGCACTTGGTATAGGATTTTCAGATTTAGATGAAGAATTAAAAGATAAACGCTGGTACTTCTGGATTGGAAATAATAGAATTCCCAAAGTTTCTATGAAGGGAAGGAGTTGCCTTGTAAACTATTATGGTCCAAGAGAGACGTTTAAATATTACGATTTTGCAGATGTGATCGATGATTCAACGTATAATGTTCCGACATTGGATTTGGATCAATATGAGTTTTTTGTTCAAAATGAAGATTTCAAAGATAAGATTGTTTTTGTGGGAGCTACAGCAGATGAACTTCGCGATATATTCAACACACCATTTATGGCTGCCACAAAACAGATGATGCCCGGAGTTGAAATCCACACTAATTTTGTCGAAATGGTTCGAAGGCAGGATTATTTAGAAAATTTTTCTTTATTTAAGTATTACATACTTTTCATTATAGCTGCTTTCCTGGTATTCTTACTCAATTCCAGGTTTAAACCTACTTTCACACTCTTCTCAACAATATTTTTGATTATTATCTACGTCATTTTCAGCTATTATCTTTTCAAAGAAAAAAGTCTGATTATTCCAATCCTGGAATTTCCGGTTTTATTAGTTGTAATTTATGTTCTCGGTTTGGTCATACAATATATCAAAACAGCAAAAGAAAGGAAATTTATCAAACACGCCTTCGGACATTACATAGCTCCGGAATTGGTTGAACAACTTGTTAAGGATCCTAAGAAATTGGAATATGGCGGAGCCCAGAAAGAGATAACTATTCTTTTTTCTGATATTCGCTCTTTTACCACCTTTACAGAAAGTCATACACCCAAAGAAACCGTATCGCAATTGCGGGAATATCTGACAGCAATGGTGAAAGTTACAATGGAAAATAAAGGAACGATCGATAAATTTGTAGGCGATGAAATTATGGCTTTATTTGGAGCACCAGTTTATTTGGAAGATCATGCATTGTGGGCTTGCAAAACTGCTTTAGCAATGCGTCTTAAATTAAATGAGTTACAAGCAAAATGGAAGAAAGAGAGAAAAGACCCTTTTGAAATTGGAATTGGTATAAACAGTGGTTTTGTAACAGTTGGAAATTTGGGTTCTGAACAAATATTTGATTATACTGCAATCGGAGATGGCGTGAATCTGGCTGCTCGACTGGAACCATTGAATAAAGAGTATGATACAAAAAATAAGATTATTATCAGTGAGAATACTCTTAATATGATTGAAGATAGATTAATTGTGAAATGCCTAGATGAAGTGAAAGTAAAAGGTAAAAATAAATCTACAAAAATCTATGAACTTATTGGGATGAAAGAGGAAGTATAACGAAAACCCGAGTTGGATTAAAAAACTTCTTTGGAACTAAGACCTTGCGAATGGTTACATTCAGAGGAATTCATCTTGTTAAACTTCGCAATGGTTGAATCAGTTGAATTAGTTGAACTGGGAAAAGACTTTGGGAATATCGAACAATGAATACTGATTTACAATTTACGAAGATATCATAGATTCCCACTTTCGTGGGAATGACACATTTATCAACCTTGAAAATGGTTTACATACAGAGGAACTCTCTCAAGTAGACCTTTTCAATGTTTATGTTTGCTTTCGGGTCTTAACCGTTGAAAAGGTTCAGCAAGAAGAAAGTCCTTATAAACCTTTTCAAGGTTATTTGTTTCAAATCATTTCATCAGGATCATTTTTCGGGTTGAAGTATATTCTCCATTTGCAGAATCGAAAAAACTGAAATATACTCCACTTGCTACAGGTTTTCTCGAATCATCACAACCATCCCAAACTACAGTATGATATTTTGCTTCTAATTCATTATCAATTAATGTTCTCACTTTCTGACCCTTGATATTAAAAATTTCAAGTTTAACATGAGATGGTTCTTTTATAGAGAAACGAATTGTAGTTTCAGGGTTGAACGGATTAGGATAATTTCCAAAAAGTTTGGTTATTGTTGGAATCAGATCGTTTTCATTTCCAACCATTAACACATCTAAAGTAACTGGAATAACGGTTTCGTTTCTTAAATCATCGTTTATCAGGATGTCGCAATAGTAAGTTCCTTCCAATAATTCAGCAGTGTTAAAAGTGATTTCGATTTCATCTGTTTCTCCACTGATTAAACTTCCCGAATCTGAATTTA
>CAYWPW010000189.1:0-4605 GCA_964460095.1 uncultured Candidatus Cloacimonadota bacterium | reverse complement strand
GATTGCTATCTATATCGGTTACATTTCCCAGCAAAGTTCCCAAAATGGGAGGAGTTACTTCAACGATTGCAATATCATCTATTGCAAGAATATCAGACAGGGTGTCATCACCATATTGCAGTCCATAAATTCCCAAATAATAAGTACCCGATGTAGGCACTGTAAATTCACCGGCACTTTCCAGGTGTTCCTGCACTCCTGGGAAAATCTCAGAAATCACTTCAATATCCATAGAACCAGAATTTGAAGCGCTGCCAATCCAGGCCTGAACATCATATTGATCTGACTCTAGATCGGTAATTGCCCATAGACTTACACGATAATCAGTATCAACTTCTAGCTCTACTTGTTGGAACATCCAACCTTCTGCCTGCCCACTGGGATGTCCGCTATAATGATTATCAAAGAACATATACCAATCACCGGAATGAGGAGCATTTCCATTTTGGGGAGTATTATCATTCATGCAATAAAACGGAAAATAATTGAAAGTAGGTGAAGTCTCTAAAATCCATCCGTTAGGAGTTCCATTATAAGAATTTCCAGTTTCAAAGTCTTCTAAAAACACAGTAATCACATTGCTATCATATACCTGCACCTGAAATGAATCTGAGATCTGCTCTCCATTGCATTCACCCAAAAGCCCGATCGTTGAATTTCCAACTGAGTTACTTGCCGTTAAAGATAATTCAAAATTATCAATATTTGTTACAATTAGATCAGGATTCGAGTTTTGGACAACAGTGATATTTTCAATAGGTAAACCCTGTTCATTGGCAAATGTGCTGGTTAGATCGATGGTAGTAGTTTGCCCACTTCCGATATTGATGTCGTCAACTGGATTTTGAACGTAAATATCGAGGTAAGTATCTAAGGCGTCATCTATCATTGCTTCATCAGGTCGCGGCCAAGAATGATATAATAATACGTTATTGTCACCGATTAAAGCGTAAACAGGATGTGATCCAGTCATATATCCCTGTTGTTCCATCCAGTCCATATCCTCAGACCAGGGATATGATATCTGAACAGAGCCACCAAAATACGTATTCCAGTCGTAGGAAGAAAGAAAATACACATGTCCACCAGCAACGTATTCTTGGTATAAATCTTCTATGTGCGGAGCCCCCGTCACACAAGTTCCTCAGGTATGATCTCCCCAAAAGAATAAAATCACTTTTTCCTGCGCCGTAAGTTCATAAATTGAGTGTTCTTCTCCATTGCTATCTGCCCAATTCAAATCTTCAACAGTATCGCCTACTTCATAGGCAAAACAAAAGAACGAAATTATCATTACAAAAACTACCAATAATACAATTTTTTTCATATCAGCTCCAATCATTAATTTAATTATTAATATTGCATGAATAGTGCCAAACAGTCACTTCATACCCAATTGCTTTATTTACATACTGTTAGGAATGTTTCTTGTTAAGAACTAATATGCACACATTTTGTGCACCGCCAAATTTTTAAGCTTCAATTTTTTAGCAGTGCGTATATTTTATGCAATTAATTGACAAATAAGTGTTCCTGTTTTTCTTGATATTGATTGTTTTTATTAATTGATGTAATATTGCTTAGGAGAGTGTATGAATCTTTTTCCTCATGGTAAAGAAGATGAAATAGCTGCAAAGCATGCTGAGAATCTTCAACGCAAGTTTGAATCTCTTTTTCAAGCTGGAGATTTTATTAAAGCTCGAGAATGCTCTGAACAGTTAAAACAAGATTCAATGACTGATAGTTACCTTCCAGGAGTAGTGCTTTCATTTATCAACACTAGTCGGATTGAGAGTTATTTCCAACAATTTGGAGGTGCAATCGACAATTTGATGAAAGCTTTGGAAATTTGTGAGAAACTTAAAAATCGACAATTTAGTTCTACAGTTTATGAAAATTTGGGAATATGTTATTCACAATCTGGAAACTATGAAAAAGGATTGGAATTAATTTTAAAATCACTCGAATACTACCCATCCAACTCACATGCTCTTACTAATGCTGGAAATATTTATCTCCATTTGAATGAATTAGATAAAGCCATGAAATGTACACAAAAAGCCATTGAAATTCACACTCAAAAGGGAAATCTATCTTCTAAGGCATATGCTGTAAATAATTTGGGAGAGATATTATTTAAGGAAGGAAAGCATAAACAAGCTATCCTGCAATACGACATTGTTCTTTCGATTGGTTTAAAAGAAAATAATTCTCACATAATTGGAATGGCTTACCTGGGTAAAGCTCAAATCTATAAAATTGAGAAGAAATTCGATATAGCATTAGAAAGTATATCGAATGCCTTGGAATCTGCTAAACAAAAAAATGATAATTACTTAATTGAGCAGTGTTACATTTTCTACTCTGAAATCTATAAATTAACCGGAGAATATAAGAAAGCACTCTTTTATACAGAACAGAAACAGCTGGAAAAAGAAAAATTACTGAATATTGAAACACGACAAAAATTAAATAAAATGCAGGATAAATATAATTTTAAAATCGCAGACCAAAAACAACGGGAATCACTTTTAATAGCGTCTCAAAAGAAAATTCAAAAGAGATTTAAACATTTACAATCAGCATACGCTGAAGTAACCGGTATTGGAGAAATTGGAATGTTCTCTTCAATAATGCAGGATATCGTAACTATAGCAAATCGTTTCCATGAAGATCGAAAAGTACCTGTATTAATCGAAGGAGAAACCGGAACTGGAAAAGAAATAATTGCCAGGATCATACATCACGGAAAAAGCAAATCAGTAGTTCCATTTGTAGTTATAAACTGCGCTGCTATATCTCCCTCTTTATTCGAAAGCGAACTTTTTGGTTATGAAGAAGGAGCCTTTACAGATGCGAAAAAAAGTGGTTCAATCGGAAAATTTGAAATTGCTCAGGGAGGCACTTTGTTTTTAGATGAGATCGGTGATTTACCAATTGATCTACAACCAAAACTTTTAAGAACATTGCAGCAAAAGGAACTTTATCGTATTGGTGGGAAAAAGCCTATCAAACTTGACGTAAGGGTAATTTGTGCAACAAACAGGAATCTACAGAATGAGATAGATCAGAATCGATTTCGTAGAGATTTATTTTACAGATTGAATACTGGCAGGATATTTATTCCACCACTTACTGAACGAAAAGAGGAAATTACAAAATTGGCTCATATGTTTCTAACTAAATTTTCTAAAGAAAAGAACAAACAATTTCATAGTATTTCACCTCCGGCAGAAAAAATGCTGAAGGATTACAATTGGAAAGGTAATGTACGTGAACTGGAAAATTGTATTGAAAGAATCGTATTGTTAAATGATGAAGAAATTTTGCTGCCGCATCATCTGCATTTCCTGGAATATGATGGAAACCATGATCAGAAAATTGATTATAAATATCTTCACTTAAATTTCCCTGATGAAGGAGTTACATTTGGTGAAATTAACAGAGCAGTTATTAAAAAAGTGTTGGAGTTGTTTAGTGGCAATAAAACTCAAGCTGCAAAGTATCTGAAAGTATCCCGAAATACAATACACAACATATTGAATAGATAGAAAATCGAATCGAAAAAGCCCCGACCGAAATCGGGGCTTGTAGAGCGAGCTGCCAGCTCGCTGGATTATCTTATCGACCTAGCAGGTCGATCTACATCATTTCATCAAAATCATTTTCTTCTTTTCTTGATAGTTACCAGCTTTCATTTTATAGAAGTAAACTCCGCTGGAAACCTGCTTTTTGTTACTATCCTTACCATTCCAGATCACATTGTGGTGATCAGCTGGAAGTTCATTATCGACGAGTGTTATTACTTTCTCACCTTTAATATTGTAAACTTCCAAAGTGATGTGAGTAGCATCATCTAATGAGAAAGCAATGTTGGTTGTTGGATTAAAAGGGTTAGGAAAATTTGTTAAGTTATTAAATTCTTGCATTAGATTATTATTATCGTTAATTTCTGTAATTTGAAGATTTTCATACCAGGCAATTTTACAATCATTAAAAGAAGCAGAAAGAACATCCATATCGTCATCATTGTCCATATCAATGGCATAAACTGAACTTGCACCATCGGCATTTGTAGTAATGTTATAAGATACAAAATTCTCGTCTCCATCATTTTCATACCAAGAAACTGTATCATTAAATCTAGAAGCTGAAAGTATATCCATATTGCCATCTCCATTTAAATCTGCTGCATAAACTGATCTGAACTCTTCAACATTTGTAATGATATTATGGTCTGTGAAACTTTCATTACCGTCATTCTCAAACCAGGAAATTTCAGAATTAGAATATACACAAGACGCTGAGAGAACTTTATTGCCTAAAATCAGTAAAATCACGGTCAGAATATGTGTTATCAAATTCTTCTTGCTTTAACATAATAAAAATGATCGTATGTTTTAGAGGTTTATGCTTTAACTATAAATTTACTCGAAGCTTTTTGAAAATTTGAGTGAATTCAAATAAAAATCTCAACTTTTTCCAGAAACATCCGAAAAGCAATCCCCAATATTAAATCTCCATTCTCGAGCTTATTCAACAGAGTTTCCAAGCATGGAAACTCTTAATTTGTTATGGGCATCTAAATACATTAACGCTTTATTT
>CAYWPW010000188.1:0-4624 GCA_964460095.1 uncultured Candidatus Cloacimonadota bacterium | reverse complement strand
AGGCGACACCCGGATTCGAACCGGGGATAAAGATTTTGCAGACCTTTGCCTTACCGCTTGGCGATGTCGCCGCACTCTATGCGAAAAAATGGAGCGGGAGACGGGATTTGAACCCGCGACAACCACGTTGGCAACGTGGAGCTCTACCACTGAGCTACTCCCGCTAAATTACGAATAAGCAAAATCAAAAAATGGATTCTTATTGTCAAACTATTTTTTAAGGCTTTCAGAAAAGATTTCAGCGGTGAATCTAAGTATTTCTGTGTCAGGTTGCTGCCAGCAATTTCTATTCAAACCTGCTTTGTTGCAAGTTTGTTCCAAAAAAGTTTTTCTATCCCACTTCCACCCTGTTGCCACTTGAGGTAAAAGTAAACCGGAAGTATAGCTGTTTCGGATCAACAAACCATCTCTTCCTATTTTGATCTCATCAACAGATTGAACAGGAATCAGTTCAGAAAGGATAGAAATTTCGATTTCAATATTTTCCAATTCGGATTTTTGGAGAGGAGGAAATCTCGGATCATTGAAAGCAGCAGCTTTTGCCATTTCTTTGATTGTTTCAAACATGGTTTTGTATGCTATCACATAACCGATGCATCCCCTTAATTTACCAGCTTTATGTAAAGTTACAAATCCACCTGTTTTGCGTTGATAAAGTGGTTCATCCGGACAAGTTATACTGAATTTTTTTTTTTCTATTTCTACTTTGATGGTTTCGCGTGCCAGGTTTAATAAAAATATTTTCTGTTCTTCAGAAAGCATAATTTCCTCAAAAAATTTTATTTGAAAACAATACCGGAAAAATAGCCGACAACATGAGCATTATCATAAGTAATCTCGCCGGAATGAGTATAATTCAGCTTTTCGATTTTATCGAATTCCAGCATATCAGCCATATACATCAAAGTAAGAATTGGGCCATAACCACAGGCTTCAATTCTTCGAGCACGAATATTTTTGTACAAGTCATCAATATCTTTTTTAAGCAGAAGATCAATTAATTCCGTATCCATCTTGATTGCTGTTTTACTGTTATGATAATGAGATAAATCGCTGCTGGCAATGAAAACGGTTTTATCCAACCTGTCTTTGAAAATTTCAGATAGATTTTGAGCAAGATAAGAACTATTTTCATCAGATTGATTTCCAATTATAATTGTAATGATCTTAGCATCGGGTTTGATGGACTGTACAAAAGGAATTTGGACTTCCAGAGAATTTTCCGAATCATAAGCTGAAGGAATAAATTCAAAGCCATCGAATTCTAAAAGTTTCTCTGTGAGTTCTGTGTGAATGATACTTTGTCCAAGCGGTGTTTCATAAGCTTCCCAATTTCCAACCGAATATTCGAAGCCAATAAACCTGTGGCTCGGAGCGATTATTACAGCCAGATCAAAATCTTTTTGCTTGATGGCATTAAAACCGAAAGCAGCAGATTGACCGGAATAAGTGTAACCTGCATGCGGGGAAATGATGCCTAAAATTTCTTTGTACTTTTTTTTTACAGGAGCATTTCTCAAAAATTTGTTGATCTGATTTTGTAAAACCGTGGGGTTACCAGGATAGAAAGCTCCTGCAATTTCAGGTTTTTTAATCATAATAATTCTCCCAATTAATTTGTTACAATTCAATATTTAATTTTTATAGTTTATATGTAAATAAATAGTTTGACAAAAACATAAAATTCAATTTTCTAAAGAAAGATAGATTTCGTCTCAAAGCTCTTAGTGGCTATCTAAAAAAAGAATCAATGAGTTTACTATAAAAGGTTAAAGATAGATATGTTAGAAAGTCATTCAAATATTTGGAAACCGATGAATCGGTTAAGAGTTATTATCTTCTTATTAACCACCAACTTAAGTTGGTGGTTAATAAAACAAAAAAAAGCATTAACCGTTTTAACGGTTTCTAATTTCACTAAATATAACTTTTTCAATTGGGATCAATAATTATGAAAAAAATTGCTATTACTTCTGGTGATCCGGCAGGAATCGGACCGGAAATAATCTCAAAGGCTTTACGTTTTTATCATCTTAAGAAAGATATAATTTATATTGTTTATGGTAAATTACAGTTTTTTGATGATGGAAACGAGATTGTAAAAATCAGTGATGTTGAGTATGCTGAATCTCCGGAAAAAATCTTCTGGATCGAGATTGATGAGCCGAATGTGGAAATCGGTAAACCATCTAAAATTTCAGGAGAAACTGCTTATTCCATTTTAGAAAGATGTACTCAGGATTTAAATTCGGGGAAATTGGATGCAGTTGTAACCTGCCCGATTTCCAAAGAAGCAATTCAAAAAATTCATACGGATTTTATTGGACACACCGAATTTTTTGCCAAAAAATCTAATACAGAAGATGTGATTATGAGTTTCTGGGGTCCACATTTCAACCTGGCACTTTTAACAACTCATCATGCTTTGAAAGATATTTCGGATAAATTGACAAAAGAGTTTTTGATCTCCAAATTGAAGTTGATTCATAAAGAAGTTTCCAAACTTATTGATAAACCAAAAATTGCAATGCTCGGTGTAAATCCTCATGCCGGCGAAGCGGGAGCATTTGGAAAAGAAGATATTTTGGTTCGATCTGTTTTAAAAGGATTGATGTCTCAAAACATAATAATTGACGGACCGTTTCCAGCAGATACTTTCTTTGCCACAAAAGCAGCGAAATATGATTTGATAATTTCTGCTTATCATGATCAGGGCTTAATCCCATTTAAGATGATCTCTGCGGAAGAAGGCGTAAACGTTACTCTGGGTTTGCCTTTTGTTCGCACTTCTGTGGAACACGGCACAGCTTTTGATATTGCTGGTAAAAACAAGGCTTCGGAAAAAAGTCTGGAAAAAGCTATTCATTTTGCTGAGAAAATGATTTTTCCCAAACTGAAAAAAGATACAAAAATCTATTCCGTATTTGCCAAATATTACGATAATTTTATGGATCATGTAAATTATGATGAATGGATCAATTTTGTTTTGAATCAATATAATAAGAAATTCAAAAAATCTCCGCAAAGCATTCTTGAACTTGGCTGTGGAACCGGCAATATTTCCACGAGATTAGTAAAAAAAGGATTGAATGTGGATGCTGCAGATGTTTCACCTGAAATGTTGAAAATTGCATCGCAAAAACCATTCAAACCAAAACTGTTCCGGGCAGATGTACTTTCTCCGATTAAGAAAAAATATGACTTTATTCTGCTCTTGTTTGATAGTATGAATTACCTTCTGAAAGATGATGAAATTGGGCAATTGTTTGAAAATGTTCAGCAGTCTTTAACTAATGACGGAATGTTTATCTTTGATATTTCCACAAAGAAAAATTGTGAGAAAAACTTCGATGGATTTATTGATATTAAAGATTCTGAAGATGAATATATTGTTCATCAGAGCGATCTGGATTATTCAAGTAATATTCAAACCACAAAATTAACTTTTTTTCTTAAGAAGGGTTATCTTTTTACCAGAGAAGATGAGATTCATAAACAAAAAATATACAAAGTGAAGGAAATAATTTCTCTGATTTCTAGGAGTAATCTGAACTTGATTGGAATTTACTGTATTGAAAAAGAAGATAATTTGTTGAGAAAAGATTCTGTAACTCTTGATAATTTGTTTACGAGGTTATTTTTCGTTTTGGAGAAGAAATAAACTCACCCTACTGTCCCTCTCTTTTATAAAGCGAGGGAACATAAGAAAATCAAGAAGAAATAAAGAATAGAAAAGCAATATTCCGTTAAAGTTCCCCTCTTTTGTTAAAGAGGGGTTAGGGGAGTTAGTTAATTGAAGAATTGACATCCAACCGTGGGAATACTTCAAATGCCGGATTACGCAAGCTTGTACACAAGCAGGAGTGAAAGTGTTACTTAAACATTGGAATAAAAACAAAACAGTTGCCGGTGTGGATGAAGCCGGAAGAGGACCTTTAGCTGGACCTGTGGTGGTTGCTGCTGTAATTTTAAATCCTGAAATAGAAATTGAGGGTTTGAATGATTCCAAAAAAATATCTGAGAAAAAAAGAGAAGAACTTTTTGAAATCATCCGGGAAACTGCGATCGATTGGAATGTTCAAATTATACCTGCCAAGAAGATAGATGAAATTAATATTCTACAAGCTACTTTTCTGGGAATGGAAAAAGCAGTGGAAAACCTTGAAATAAAACCGGAAATTTGCTTAATTGATGGTAACCAAATACCGGAAAAATTGAAACATTGTGCTAAGGCAATTATAAAAGGTGACAGCCGCTTCGCATCGATTGCAGCCGCTTCAATTTTGGCAAAAGTTACTCGTGATAGAATAATGAAAAAACTTCATGAGAAATTCCCGATCTATAATTTTAAGAAAAATAAAGGATATCCAACCAGGGAACATCTAAAAGCGATCTCGAAATATGGAATAATTTCAGCTCATAGAAAATCTTACAGACCGGTCCGGGAAGCGATTGATAGATAGAAACGTTATCTTTTCTATTCACCTTAATGTTCCTTCAACCGTCTCGGTTGAAGGAGGTATTTGCAACGACTGTCTCAGTCGGAAATCAGAAAAGTTTTGGTTTCAACCGGGACGGTTGAAACAACGATAAGGAAGTGATTAATAAAAAAAAACGGCGGTGA
>CAYWPW010000187.1:1559-4659 GCA_964460095.1 uncultured Candidatus Cloacimonadota bacterium | reverse complement strand
ACCGAGACGGTTGAAACAACGAATGGGATTTTTTTTCTGTGTCGATATTCTTTCGAGTCCAAAAAACTCGGAGAATCATAAATTTTATGGGAGGACTAATGTCGCTTTTACTCAATGGTAATGATCTGTGTCTTGAAGATATATATCGAGTTGCTTATGAATTTGAGAAAGTTGAACTGCTGCCGGAAGCAATTGAAAAAGTTAATAAATGCCGTGCTTATGTAGAAAAAATTATTTCGGAAAATAAAGCTGTTTATGGCTTAAATACCGGTTTCGGTAAATTCAGCAATATCCGAATTCCAAAAGAACAAATCGAAGAACTCCAGGAAAACCTAATTTTAAGTCATGCAACAGGCGTTGGCAATTATCTTTCAATTGCAGAAACGCGAGCAGTAACTCTGCTTCGCATAAATGTGCTGGCAAAAGGATTTTCTGGTATTCGTCTGCAAACGCTTCAAGCTCTCATCGATTTGTTAAATGCTCGTGTTCATCCGTGTATTCCGGAGAAAGGTTCGGTGGGTGCAAGTGGAGATTTGGCACCTCTTTCTCATCTTGCTCTGGTTCTTCTGGGAAAAGGAAAAGCTGAATTCAAAGGCAACCTCCTATCTGGTGAACAAGCTTTAAAACAAGCCGGACTCAAACCTGTAAAATTGAAAGCTAAAGAAGGATTGGCTCTGAACAACGGAACTCAAGTGATGACCGGAATCGGTGCACTCTTGTTATTAAAAGCTGAGAACCTCTGCAAAGTTGCTGATATTTGCGCCGGTTTTAGCATCGATGCACTTTTAGCAACTCCGGATGCTTTCGATAAATTAATACATCAAGTACGACCTCATAAAGGACAAATCGAATCTGCTGAAAATATTTATGCTTTATTGGAAAACAGTGAGCTGCGTCATTCTCATCAATATTGTGAAAATGTTCAAGATGCCTACAGTTTAAGGTGTACACCGCAGGTAAACGGAGCAGTTCGCGATGCTTTGCGATATGTGAGAACTACTTTAGAAACTGAAATTAATTCTGCCACTGATAACCCTCTTATTTTTTTCGAGCAAGATAAAGTTATTTCCAGTGGTAATTTTCATGGTGAACCAATTGCTTTTGCCTGTGATATTCTTGGTTTTACGGTTTCCGAGCTGGGCAATATTTCCGATAGAAGAACCGAACATCTGCTCAATCCTGCTCTTAATAGAGGTTTGAATCCTTTTTTAGCTCCACGTCCCGGACTTGATTCCGGTTATATGATCGCTCAAGTTACTGCCACAGCTTTAATTTCAGAAAACAAAGTTCTTGCTCACCCCTCTTCAGTAGATTCCATTCCCACCTCTGCAAACCAGGAAGATCATGTAAGCATGGGCACGATTTCTGCAGTAAAAGCCAGAACTATCATTGACAATACAGCTTATGTTTTAGGAATTGAGTTGATGGTTGCAGCTCAAGCATTGGATACGAGAAAACATCAAAGCTCAGATGTAATCCAGGCAATCAAATCTGAAATACGAAAAAACGTTGCGTTCTTAAAAAAGGATAGAATCATTACGGATGATATTAATAATATGAAAATCCTGGTTGATTCTGATGTTCTGCCCAAGATTGCAGCAAAATTTATTAATTTAAATTAGGAGTATTTTTGATTTTCAGAAAAAAAATTCTTGTTTTCGCATTCATAGTTTTCTTATTTTCCGGATGCGTCTATTACAACATTTTTTTCAATGCCTTAAAATATTTCGATGATGCACAAGCCATATCCTTAAATGATAAAGGAAGACCAACATCTGCGGCAATTCAAAATTACAATAAAACCATAAAAAGATGCGGCTTAGTCTTAACTGAATACAAAGACAGCAAATGGGCAGACGACGCACTTTTCCTGCTTGCACGGGCTATGTATTATAAAGGAACAAATCACATTCAGGCTTTAGAAAAATTTGAAGACCTGGTAAATTACTATCCGCAAAGTGAACACGTTCCTCAAGCTAAAATCTATATTGCAAAAACAAACCATAAACTGAAAAAAGAGAAAGAAGCCTATAAACTATTACAAGAATATCTGACTGATCCGGAATTCAAAGATTTACATTCCAGCATTTATCTAATTCTGGCAAATTATCATCTCGAAGATGAAGACTTCATTCAAACGGAATATTTCCTGCAAAAAATTATCGATAAATATCCAAAATCTGAAGAATATGAAAATGCTTTTTTCGATCTGGGAAAAACCTATCACATCTCTGAGGACTATGAAAAATCAAACGAAGTATTCTTTGATCTTCTTAAAGCGAAAGTTTCTAAAAAAAATAAATTAGACGCTCGCTTTTTTATCGCCGATAATTACCTTCTTTTGAATGATTTTGATACATCTTACGAATATATTAAAAAGCTTTTAAAGGATGAATATCGCCAGGAAAATATTACTAAGATTCAATTGTTAAAAGCACGTTGTTTAGTCAAATTGGGTAGGATTGATGAAGCGTCAGAATTATTTGACATAATAAAAGAAGACAATAAACGCACAAAGATTTCCGCTGAAGCATATTTCTACCTGGGAGAGATGCATTTCAATGTAACTCGAGATTACGAAAAAGCTATTGAAAATTATAATTTTGTAAAATCCGAATTTAGCAGATCTGAATTTGTGGAACTTGCTCTTTCACGCAGCTCCGTTGCCAGTCAGATCATTCAATATTATCATCCGGATTCCAATATTTCCGCTGAAGAACTAATCGAGCAGCAATATAAATTAGCAGAATACTACCTTGAAATTTTGGAATTGCCGGATTCTGCTCTGGTTGTTTATGATAATATCATCAATCAGGATTCTGCTCTGGAGCTGCAAATAGATTCTCTGAATTATCGAATTGAGATATTAACCCTGGAACTCGATTCTCTAACTATAATTCCATCTGTATCAGATTCCACAATTGCTTCAGACTCTCTTAAACTTGCAGTTCCGAATGATACTTTGGCTATTTCAGATTCATTATTTTTATTAGATTCTCTCGAAGTTTCAGTTCCGAATGATACTTTGGCTATTTCAGATTCATCATTTTTATTAGATTCTCTCGAAGTTTCAGTTCCGAATGATACTTTGGCTATTTCA
>CAYWPW010000187.1:0-1459 GCA_964460095.1 uncultured Candidatus Cloacimonadota bacterium | reverse complement strand
TTAGATTCTCTCGAAGTTTCAGTTCCGAATGATACTTTGGCTATTTCAGATTCATTATTTTTATTTGATTCTCTCGAAGTTTCAGTTCCGAATGATACTTTGGTTATCTCAGATTCATTATTTTTATTAGATTCTCTTAAAGTTTCAGTTCCGAATGATACTTTGGCTATCTCAGATTCATTGTTTTTATTAGATTCTCTTAAAGTTTCAATTCCTGTTGATACTTTAGCTATCTCGGAATCTCTTTTTATTAATGAAAAAGAAGTACAATTGGAATCCTTGAAAAACCAGGTTCTTAAAACCGAGGAAACTCTGAATAAATATATCGAGGAATTTATACCATTTGCCAAATTCACAAAAATCTGGGTTTATAAAAATATTTTTCAGGATTCTTTGAAATGCTGGGAACTCTTTACCCAACTGCAACAGGACAACCCTCAAAATAAATACACGGAATCAGCTTTTATTCTATTGAACGAGATTGAAATAGAAATCGAAGAGGAAAATCTCTATGAAACCGAATATGATCTGGCGATAAAAAATTATGAAACAAATCCCTCTGAAACAATAGAGAAACTCATCTTAATTTTCGAAAACCCGGATCATGAATTTTCTGAAAAAGCAACCTATTCCATTGGTCACATCCTTTTCATCATTCTATCTGACAGCACTGCTGCCAAACCGTATTTTAATACTCTCCTGGAAAATTCATCGAATAGTATCTTCAGCATTGCAATCCGTAAATTCTATGATGGAACAAATTATCAAAAGGTTGAAAGATTATCTTTTTTTGAAGAACTCGAGAGAGCTCAGGAACAAGCTGAAAAAGAAGCTGAAAAAGAAGCTGAAGAAGAAATGAAAAAAGAGACTGAGCAAGAAACTGAAGAAATAAAAAAAGAAATCGAGAAAGAAGAAAATCTTGAAGTTCAAAAAGAGGAAAAACCGAATGATGAAGAAATAAAACCTGGAAATGAAAAATAGATTTTCCCTTTTTCAAAAACAGAACTCATTTCTGAAACTTCTCTTAATTCTTTTTGGTTTGATAATATCAGTCTTAATCAGCTTTCCCGGATTTTTAATTATGTTTGGAATCACTTTTTTATATTTGATTATCTCTCCAAAAATTTATCTCGATTGGTTTAAAATATTCCTCAAAATGATCCCATTTTTTGTTTCATATTTCATTTTTGGAATGATCTTTAATGTTTCATTTATTACCCAAAGTTATGTTTCCATCAGGATTGTGTTCATGCTTTTACTTTCCGTATATCTTATTTCCACAACTTCGATGGAAGGTTTCCTGTCGAATTCTACAAGAATTTCTAAAAATAAAATCTTCTCTGAAATTGTTTTTTTTATTGTAGCCACAGTTTACTTTATTCCAATTTTAAGCGAACAATATAAGATAGCAGTTCAGAAATCCAGGAATATTTTCCAGATCTTATCAGATGCATTTACA
>CAYWPW010000186.1:0-4665 GCA_964460095.1 uncultured Candidatus Cloacimonadota bacterium | reverse complement strand
CATACAAAACTAAAAGCCCCGATTTTTGTCGGGGCTTTTTTTGTTGTTGGAAAAAGGGGAAGAATGCATTAAACTCATCCCTTGTAGAAATATTCAGCAAGCTGAATTTCACAGGGTAAACTGCTGCCTGCACCGCCGAAGCTTGCGTAGGCGTGTCCTTCTCTTTTTGAAGAAAAAATGAAAGATATTCCAAAGAGAAGGAACATAAGAAAAGCAAGAAGAAATAGAAGATAAAATAGCAATAAGTCATCCCTCTCTTGTGATAAAGAGAGGGACCGACCTGTCGGGGCGTAGCCTTAGCGAAGACCGAGGGTGAGTTAGAAAATATTAAAACATTCAGTACAGCCAACATTCCCAACTCACACTTCAGTCTTCATTTTATTACGTCCACTTGTTCCTTCAACCGTCCCGGTTGAAGGACAGGTTTGAGACGACCGTCCCGGTCGGAATATTATGAAACACCGAGACGGTGTCGATAAGTAATTTTATGTTTCAACCGAGACGGTTGAAACAACCTAAGCAGGAGCGTGGGAACGAGAGTAAGATACATCCTCGTCCCAATGCTCCAGCGTTAGAACAGAGAATAATTCAATTGACAAAATAAATTCTATTTTTTTTCTAAAAACAGATTAGTTTTGATATGAAATGAGTTTTGCAAAATGAAAAAAGGCTGTCTTTCTGAGGAATTCTTCGAAGTAGTCTCTAACGAAGAATCTCATTATAAGCGGAGATCCTTCGATGGAAAAGCAAGTAGAATTTCTCAGGATGACAAAAACACTCTATTTTGCAGAACGCTTTAACACGAACATTTAGGAGGATATCTATGTTAATATTTTTTATGAAAAATCTGATAAAAAAAATCCTAGTATTATTACTCACAATTTTGATGATAAGTAGTATGATTTTCATTTTATCTTCCTGCTCAAAGTCTGTAGAACCGGATGAAGAAACACTAAGTTTTTCATTTCCCTTACTGAGCAAGAAACACGACCTTTATTTTCACCTGGATCATGAAGCAAGATCAATCGAATTGTTATTTAATGAGAATATAGACCAGCAAACTGTTGCAGGTAATATAATTTTGTCAGACCAAACCGGTTTTCTAAATGCAGAATACAATATTGAAGTTATAGGAAAGATCGTAACCTTACAATTTAATGATGATTATAGCCTGCATGATGGTTGGAAGTATTTATTAAATATTACTAAGGGCTTGAAATCAATTAACGGTATAAGTTTGAAAGAAGATGAAACCATAGAACTGAGAACAACCGGGAAACCGATAGACTTTACCGGCTACAGCTCTACGATCAGAGACACTATTCAAAGAAATGCAATAGTTTGTATTAGCGATCTTCATATGGGAGATGCCAGGGCTACGACAAATAATTACTGCGAATTTAATAGTAATGCTCAGGCTTTAGAGGATTTCCTGGATTTTATCTTAATTAATCCTAAGGTTAAGCAGCTTGTAATCTGTGGAGATTTATTGGATGAATGGATGGTTCCCTATGATATTGCACCTTTTGATTCTTTAGTTGGAATTCACAATTCTGAAGATTATTTCCAGGCAATAGCAAATAATCCTGTAAATCTGCCTATATTTGATAAATTCAGGGATATTGCAAATCATAATGATATTGACCTGGTTTACATTCCGGGAAATCATGATATGCTTGTAACTCAAGATATAATTGAAGGAATTATACCTGGGATCATCTGGGAGGGTAATGTTGCTGGTTTGGGAATATATTCACCTTTGGATGATATCATCATGGAACACGGACACCGTTATGATCTGTTCAATTGTCCTCAACCTCTGGTCAATAATGGACATATGATTCCTCCCGGATATTTTATAACTCGCTTATATGCTAAAGGAATGGCATCTCAAAATAGTTATAAACCAAGTGAATTCATACCGGCAAAAGGTTCATTTGAATTCTTTGCTGCCTGGAATATAGCTTTTCTTAAGGTGCTGTCTGATTTCAATATGGAATGTCCGGAGATGAATTCTCCCAATGTGAAAATGACTGGTTTAGATGATTATTACGATAATTTTTCTTTCAATGAAGCTTACGATATGTATGCTGCAAATATTGAAGATCTTTGGCAGCAAACTCAAAGTGTAAACCAGGTTCCTGTTCCAATTGATGTTCTAACCGGGATCTGGAATGGACTTGATCTTTCAGGAACTCCTATTATTGAATACATGATAAATCCATCCACAAGCCAATATAAAATTATTATTTTTGGTCATTCTCATTATCCTCATCTAATGGTTTATCCTTCGGGGCAAAACTATACAAGCGTGTATGCAAATTCCGGAAGCTGGGTTGATCCGGAATATAGTGAGTATGATGTTAGAACTTTTGTAGTATTATGTCCGGGAGAATGGACCGGTTCGGAAATCGATGTATTAATGCTTTATAAATACGATCCTGATGGTCTTGGTTACGCACCTGTACTTATTTCGGAAGAAAGTATAAATATTGATTAGATTTAATTATTCGTCAAGTTTTACGGATTGTTCTTATACATATTTATTTTGGAAATTTCTTGATTATCTTCTGTTTGTTTGAGCATAACCTGTGTATGTTATGGGACTTCGCAGACACGTTGTTAGCATCATTTTTTATTTCAATAGGAAACATAAGATAATTATCTTTTTTGTTAAAACTGATACAAAATATTCAATGAAAATTCAATCATAAACAATGATGGACTATTACTGCTATAAGAAAAATCATCATAAGTTGAGATATAAAACACTCCTGAACTGCTCTCTTTATACCAATTTGCTTTAAAATCAACTTTCGGTAAAACTGAAAAATGCTTTGAAATATCATACTTCATATTGATATTCTGATTAGTAATAATTCTAAATGGCATTTCTTTAAAAAATTTAATACTCTCATAAATTGCCTGAAAGTTGTAGTTAATTTTTTTCCCAAAAAGCTTTTTGAATATTTCATAATCTAATATAAATTGTAAATCCAATCCAATCCGATCTTCCCATTTCTCACAAAAAGATAAACCACCAATAAATTCTAAATTTATTCTAGATTGGATTTTTTGACTAAATCGCAAATACTTTTCGAAATTCCCATTTAAGCCCATTGAAAATTTATTATAGAATCTTATTCTCCAGTGGTATTCGCCGCTGTAAAGGTTTTTATATTCAATTGAAACTGACTTGTAATCCAATCTAGTTCCTAATAGAGTTTCGGAATTGTTTGCATTGTTGATGATCTCCTCAAATCTATTATTCCAATATATTTCGTAATATTTATTTATTCTTCCAACTACTTTTCCAAAAATTAGAGTTCCATTTTTTAAATTAAAATTCACATTAAAACGTTTAAATGCTTCTCTACTGAATCTATTTTGACCATCCCTTAAATTTGCAAATAATCCAATGTAGGAAGAATTATTTCTTGAATCACTAAATTTATATCTCTCATACATCAATTTTATGTCATACTGAGACAATTCAATATCATCTTTATGCTTGGAAGCTCTATCGCTTTTTTCATCCAAATCTATTGTAGTATTTTCATCAATATGTTTTATTTCATTTAAATATCCAAAATGAATATTTAGCTTTGATTTATTGTTTCCATAAAACACGATTCTTTTATGATCAGACTCAATGTTTGCAGTAAAGGTCTTAGCATGATAATTTGCTTCTTTGCTTTTTAAATTGTTATCCAAAGAATAATTAAAATCTTGGTTTACCTCAAAGATATAGAATTTTGATTTCTCATTCGAATTTTCCAAAGAATCCTTTTCAATGGAAAAGCAAACCATAAAGAAAGCTAAAAAAAATATTGTAAGAAATATTTTTTCTTTCATTTTTTCCCTTCAGAATTTTATTATTAAATGGAAAGAATGTTCTGTCTGTGACACGAAACCCTTTGTGGATAGCCTTGATAACATCTATTTCTCATTTCAACAGCAAGCATTTCTTCATTGCTTCAGTTTTACCATTTACGTTCAATTTGTAGAAATAGATACCTGATTAGACATATTCATTTTCTTACACTATTCCAACTTTTAAATCCACATTTACAATATAGGTTGATAGCTTTTATATTATCCGATATCACTCTTAGTGCGATCGTTTGGGCTCCACTTTCAACAAGTTTATTGGTAGCATATATCATGAGACATTCCGCTATGCCGAATAGTCTATGGTCTGGATGAACCATCATTTCAATTATAAATGGACCCGAAGGTGTATCTTCCCAAGGAGCTTGTTCAACTAATAATACCGATGCTACAATTTTTGACCTATATATAGCAACAAAAGAAGCTGAATAATCAAGTAAACCATACTCATTTCGAAATACACGATTCATTTCTTTTTGTGCTTCAGCCAAATTCTTGACTACTTCACGAGTATATGAAACAAAATATAATTCAGCTAACCTGGATTTGTCTTTTTCCTGCAGTGGCCAAACAATATAATCTTTAGGAAGTTTCCTCTTCAATCTGATAATATTGCTGATTTGTGCAATCCAGGTATACTGCTGAGATTCTTCATGAACCTTTTGCTGTTGAACTAATGCTGTGTTTTTTTTCTTCATCTGATTAACACCTTATTTTACTTACATTAGTGCCAAATGTCCCCTTAGATTGTTAAGAATAATTTCGAAAGAAGAG
>CAYWPW010000185.1:0-4675 GCA_964460095.1 uncultured Candidatus Cloacimonadota bacterium | reverse complement strand
AACTTCTTAATGAAAAATATGATGAAAATATTTTAAATCTCATCTTTAAAAAAGCTGATGTTAAAGCAAAAAACCAGATTATCAAACCGGACTGGGCTCAAACAAAATTTCTTATTCTTCCATTTATTTCAGTTCTAATATTTTCATTTTTAGTTTTTATTTTAAATCCTCAAGAGTTTTCCAAAACGCTAAACTTCTTTTTATTGAACAAACTTCCTCCGGTTGCACACAAACACTTTGTGGAGGTTGAACCGGGAAATATTATCATTTCACGAAATGAGAATCTTTTAATTGAAGTAGTAAATCCGGAACGAGAAGTGGAACATTTTCTTTTTTATAAGATCGAAGAAAAATGGAGAGAAACTAAACTTTTCGATTTTAAAAAGACTTTTAACAACCTGGATTTTTCTTTTAATTATTTCATCAAAACTCCCTTTGCCTGCTCAGATACATTCAGGGTGGATGTGTTTGAATATCCAGCAGTGAAAACCATTTCCATCAGATACGATTTTCCCAGATATACAGGACTCAAACCGGAACTTGAAACTGAAAGCAGCGGTCATATCAAAGCTATTAAAAACACAAATATTGTTTTGCAGATCGGAGCTAATAATCCGATTCAAACTGCTCATATCATTTTCTCAGATGGCGAATTGAAGGAAATGGAAAGACTGGGAAAATCTTCTTTTAAGATGGATTTCATAGTTCTAAAAAATGGTTCTTATCATTTTAGATTGGTTGATATTCTGGGAAATGTATCTCAGAAAATCAGCAAAACAATCATAGTGATTCCGGATAAAGCACCGGAAATCAGGATTGTTTCACCCGGGAAAGATACTTTACTCACTCAAAATATGTTGCTTCCTCTCAAGATATTTGCTTCAGATGATTTTGGTTTGCAAAATCTTAAACTTTTTTATTTCATTAATTATGGTGAAGAAACCTATCTGGAAATTCGAAATGAGATTGAAGGAAGTTTATTGAATTTAGAATATGTTTTTGATTTGAACCAGATGTTCCTGATTCCCGGAGATAAAGTAGTTTATTGGACTGAAATCACAGATAATTCTCCGCAAAAACAAACAGCAGAAAGCCGGAAGTACATTGCCAGGTTTCCTTCCATTGAAGAGATTTACCAGGAAATTGAAAGACAGGAAGCAGAGAATACAGACATCCTTCAAAATACACTTGAAAAATCTAAGGAATTGGAAAAAGAATTTGAAGAGAAGCGTCGTGAAATGATGAAGAAAGATGAATTCGATTGGGATGATAAAAAGGAATTGGAAAAGTTTTTGGAAAACCAGGAAAATATGAATGAAGATATTCAGCAGATTACAGAAGAATATCAGAATTTAATCGAGAAATTTGAGAGTAATAAAGCTCTATCTACTGAAACTCTGGAAAAGATGCAGAAAATCAAGGATTTGATGGAAGAGATTTCTAATGAACAATTGCAGGAAGCGATGGAGAAATTGCAGGAATCTCTGGAAAATATGGACCCTGAAGTTATGAAAAAAGCAATGGAAGATCTCAAATTCTCAATGGAAGATTTTATTCAGAAACTGGAACAAACCATAGATCTGCTGGAGGATATAAAGAAGGAACAAGCTATTCAAAAAGCTTTGGAAATCTCGGAAGAAATGGAGGAAATGCAATCCAAACTGAATGAAAAAACAGAGCAACAAGAAACCGAAACCGGGAAACAGGATGCATCCGAATTAGCTGAAGAACAGCAGACAATTTCTGAAAAACTGGAAAATCTGAAAGAGCAAATAGAAAAAGCTAAAGAACTTTTGGATGAGAAAAAAGACAAAGAAATATCAGAAAAAATGAAGGAACTTCAGGAGCAGATGGAGCAGGACAGCCTTTCTTCGGATTTGCAGGAAAGCTCGGAAAAATTGCAATCCGAGCAATTCGATCAGGCAAAACAAAACCAGCAGAATGCATCCAGTAAAATGCAGAAAATGACGCAAAAGTTACAGGAAATGAAGCAGATGATGTCATCTTCATCTATGATGGAAATGGGCAAAATCATCGAGGAAACCATAAGGAGACTGCTGATTTTCTCTGATAAACACGAAGAATCTGCACAAAGTTATGTGAAAGACCCTTTTGCCATTTTACCTCAGCAAATCGCCAATTTCGAAGGAATAGACTTGACCCTGAAAATACTTTACAGTGTTCCCATGATAATTCTCGCAATCGGACCGAAATTTGTCTTTGATGCTAATTACACATTTTCCAATTATCGAGATTTATTCACTGATATTAATGATGCAAAAAATAATAAGATAAAAACATATCTCAGTAATATCCAGAAAGGTATTAATTTAATGATTTTCGATCTGATGCAGGCAAGCAGTAATATGCAGCAAGGTGGAGGTGGTGGAATGCAATCTTTGATGCAGAGCTTGCAGCAGATGGGTCAGCAGCAGATGATGATGAATATGATGACCCAACAACTTATGCAGCAAATTGGAAAGGATGGAATGATAAGTAATGAAACGCGTTCTCAGATGCAGAAGCTGGCTCGTGATGAACAAAGACTTGCAGAGAATTTGAAGAGGATGTTACAGAATAATCCTGAAGCTCAGAAACAGGTTTCTGCTTTAAATAAGATTGTTGAAGACCTTGAATCTATATCTCGTCAGCTACAAAGAAATAGAATTGATCAGTCACTTTTGGATAACCAGGAAAGAATTTTGTCACGACTTCTCGATGCTCAAAAGTCTATTCATAAACGCGAATTTTCCAAAAAAAGAAAAGCTGAAATAAGCGAAATTGAAGATTGGGAATTGCCGGAAGAGATAAAACTCAGATTTGAGAAAATGCGACAGAAAGCTCTGCTTGACGAGGATTACAAATCATTTCCCAAAGAATACCAGGAATTGATAAAAGAATATTTGAAGCTATTGAATGAGAAAGCAGAGTAACTCACAAGCTCCCGCTTTGAGAAGGTAGAAGGTAAAAGCAGAAAGTAAAAAAGCAAAAATGAGAAAGATCAGAAATTACAAAGTCCGAATTTCATATTTTCATTAAACTGAAAAAATAGCTTGCAATTAATTGGTTCCATTTAAATTTTTGATTCGATTTTCATTAAAATGAAAAATGAGGATTAAATGAATATTAATGATTTGGCTAAATTAATAAAAGAACGCAGGAAAACTTTAGAGATCAATCAGCAGGAATTTTGTGAAATCTCCGATATTGCACATCATACATTGAGTGATATTGAATCAGGTAAAGGGAATCCGACTTTCGCTGTTTTAAATAAAATTCTCGATGTTTTAGGTTTGGAAATGAGGATAAAAATAAAAGGTTCTGAATAATGACACGAAAAGGAAAAGTATATCAGAATGGGATTCTTGCAGGAATAATTGAAAAGAAAGGGTTTGCATATATTTTCTTTTATGATGAAAATTTTTTGAAAGATAAAAACCTTAAACCGATATCTCTGAATTTTCCTAAAACCAGAAAGAAATTCAGTTCAAAATATCTTTTTCCTTTTTTCTACGGATTATTAGCAGAAGGAGCTTTGCAGGAAATTCAATGCAGGAAATTCAAAATAGATGATAATGATCATTTTTCCAGACTTCTCAAAACTACAAAATTTGATACAATCGGTAATGTTACAATCGAGGAAACAAATGAATAGATGTCTTTCGTGCCTTAAAGAATTAGATAAAATTAAAATTTGTAATTCATGCTTGAAATTATTATTCAATAAAAGAAAAGTAAATCCGGTTTTGAATTTTAATAAAAAGGATTTTTTAAAAATCAGAACAGAATTGGTTGATAAATTTTCAATTTCAGGAGTTCAGGATAAAATATCTTTGAAGATTCAAAAAGATAAATTAATTCCCACCGATAAAGATGGTGAATTCATTCTAAAACCGATTCCAATTAATCCAACTCCGGAATTTAATGATGATGTGCCGGCAAACGAACATATAACCCTTCAGATTGCCAAGCAGGTTTTTAAAATTAAGATAGCAGAGAATTCTCTGATTTATTTTTCAGATGATGAATTAGCTTTTATTTCCAAACGATTCGATAGAAAAAACAACAAGAAACTACAACAGGAAGATTTTTGCCAGGTTTTGAATAAAACTCCTGAAAATGTGGGGAAGAATTATAAATATGATGGAAGTTATGAACAAATCGGAAAGTCAATTATAAAAAACATTCCGGCATATATGATTGAGATAGAAAAATATTTCCATTTGGTCATTTTCAATTATTTATTTGGTAATGGTGATGCTCATCTAAAGAACTTTTCAATTCTGGAAAGCGATGATGGAGATTATGTTCTTTCTCCGGCTTATGATGTCTTAAATACCAGCATTCATTTCCCAACAGAATCAAGGTTAGCTCTCGATCTTTTCACAGATTTCGAAACTGAAAGTTTTAAGATTAATGGATTCTATAAACGGTTAGATTTCTTGGAACTTGCGCAAAAACTAAAGATAAAAAAGGTTAGAGCAGAAAGATTTTTGGATGAATTTGTGATGAAGAAAGAAAGAGTCTATAATTTGATAAAAGTTTCTTTTTTGAGTGATGAAGCAAAAAAGAGATATTTAGAACTTTTTGTCGATAGGATTAAAGCGATTGAGTAACTCAAAGCTCTGCTTTGAGAAGGAAAAAGACAAAAGGAAAAAGGAAAAAGCAAAAAGAA
>CAYWPW010000184.1:0-4684 GCA_964460095.1 uncultured Candidatus Cloacimonadota bacterium | reverse complement strand
CCTTCATTTTCCAAATAAGATTCAATCCTTTCTTTCTGTTTATTCGGAATCTTGTTTGATTGTATAATAACTGCAAAATTCTCAGGAGTTAAATCAGATTTTCCCGAAACGATTTCATAAGGAATTCCTTCCTGGTTCAGAATTATCTCCCATCCCGGATTATTTGGAAAAATGCCGACTTTTAAAGAGATATTCATTTTTTACTCAAAATCAAAACCTGTGACCATCTGAACGAAGGGATAGCATTTGTGATAAAATTAAAAATCCTGCTTTTTAAAGAATCAGAATCATCATAAAAACAGATATACTGATGTTTCACTACTTTTAATTCACACATTTCCGCCATTTGAATGAGTTCATCTTTTGTATATTCTCGATAATGTGCCGGGTTCAAATTATGAAATCTGATTCTGCTGATAGTATTTTTCCCAAGAAGTAGTTTTAATCTCCGATAAAGTGATGCTGCATTTGGTGTTGTGATGATAATGAACCCATCAGAATTCAGCAGATAATTAAAAAATAAAAGTGAAAATTCGGGAGCCTCATAAATATGCTCGATTACTTCTGAATACACTATCAAATCGAATTTTTCTTCAGTCCACTTCTCTACTTTTTTACTTTCATTCAAATCAAAAACAATGTGTTTCAAATCGATGATTTCTCGTTCTCTGTGTCCGCCTTTATCGATTTCCAAATCCAATCCTAAAGTTGTGACATCCGAATAATATTTTGACAATAAAACCGATAAATCGCTTCTTCCAATATCAAGAATTTTAGTTGATTTTCCCGGTTTAAGAGTCTGGCATAATTTACTTAGATATTCGAATCTTTTTCCGTGATTCTGCAAATATCTTTCTTTAGATTCAATTCCGCATAATTTTTGTTTTTCCTCTTCAATCCACTTCTCGATCAAATCTTTGTAATATTGTTTTGGATTCATCATAAAAAACCTTTTTTATTTTGCTAACAAATCCTGATATAAATCCACAAATTTTAAGACTGTATTTTTCCATTTGTGTTTTTCAATAAAATTCTCAAAATCCGCTTCTTTGATTTTCTTATTCTCAATTTTCTCTTTAATTCTGATTATTCCATGTGCAACCTCAATAAAAGCAGGTTCGACAATTTCTGAGAATTTTGTTGAAACTTGCTCAGGTAATCCCCCGACATTTGTAATAACCATTGGTTTGTGTAAAGAAGCAAAAATATATGGTAATCCACTTTGAGTGGCTTCCAGATATGGTAAAACACCAATATCTGTGTTTATTGCATATTCGAATAATTTGTCATAATCTAAAAACTTTCCTTCAAATTTGACGTAATTAACCAGATTTTTAGCTTTGATTATTTTCTTGATTTTTCCACAATAATCCGGTTTACATTTACCAGCAATCAGCAATTTAATATTATCCATCTTTTGCTCGTATACAAGATAACTCACAGAATCCAATAGCAGTTCAATGCCTTTATAAGGTCTGATATTACCAATAAATAAAATCTTGAAATTCGAATCCTGTTTTCTAATTATTTTTTTTGAATAATATTCCACTTCTTTTTCGTATGAATTCCCATGCTCGATTACAGAGATTTTATGAGATAAAGATGGAGAAAACTGATTTTTGATATAAGTTGATAAACAGATGATTTTATCAGCAATTTGAAAGATTCTTTTTTCCGGCAATCTTAATCTGATTTTATTATGTTGAAGATAATTATGTTGGGTGATAACGATTTTAACAGCAAACATCTTAAAAATTTTTATGAAAAAATAATCTACAAAAGGAATGGCAATCCAGGAATAATGGATGATATCAGGTTTTTCATTCAATATTTTACAAAGTAATCGAATATTTGCTATTGGATGACTGAAAATTTTTATAAACCTGCGCAGAGCAGGATTTTTTATCCTACTTACAAAGTTAAAAAATAAACTTAATGTTTGAACATCATAATTTTTATTATAATAGTTTGTACTTTGTGAATACAGAACCGATAAATAATTTATTTTGATATTTGGAAAACTTTGCAAGGATTCAATTAAAGGATAATTAGTATTTGGCGCATTATTATTTGCATCAATGAAAAAGACTTTTATTTTTATCATTTATTTACTTTTGAAAATATTCTTTTTTATCGAATTAAGGCAATTTTCCCTTTTGAAATTTGTCCATCAGAAGTAAAAACAATATAGAAATAAATACCGGAACTACAATTTTTCTCAGCTTTATTTTTTCCATTCCAACTGAATTGTTCATAAATATCTTTTTCCAATTTTATCACCAAATCACCACTGAGGTCATAAATATTACAGAAAGTATTTCCTTTTGGCATAGTAAGACTGGATATATTTTCAATCTTCAGGATATCACCATTATCAGGATGGAAAGGATTCGGAAAAGCTCTTGTTTTATATAGTTTCGTTTCCAGATTTGCCTCTGCAGCAATACCAATCTCAACCGAATTTAAACCCTCACTTGTGCCAATATACAAAGTACCAGTGAATTTCTCATAATCAAAATCAGTTATAGAATTAGAAAGTAGCGGTGAGTTATTCATATTATAGTTTGTGAATTTATCTTTTTCCGGTTGATAAATCGTTATTCCATTATCGTGGGTGCCGATCCAGATTTTTCCAAAAGGATCCACATATAAAGCAGTAGGATATGTTGGAACAGAACCGTATAATCTCTCCTGACCTTCTACATATCTATATTCAGGAGTCATTTCATCATACCATGTAGAATTAAACCAAACCTGCTTTTTTATCTGAGTTCCATATCTATACCAAAAAGTATCATCATACATAAATAAACCGCTGGATGATGCTATCCAAACTTCATCTCCAAAATTTGTACTTCGTGAATCGATTGCAAACATTTGACCGGTATGCAAATCTGAAAAAGGTGTTTTAGTAACATAAACAGTATCTGTTTCAGGAATAGTATTACTTTCATAAATTCTCAATCCTGTAGCACGCCCTCCTATAAAAATCATTTCTTTACCAAAAAAAATTAACAAAGGTTCTCTTATAAAATCTGAGCTATCATATAAACCGAAAGTTGAAATTACTTCATCATTTTCATTTAAGACATTGATTCCTGCTGTACTCCCTCCACAAGAACAAATCCATATGTTATTTTCTGAATCCTTTATTATATAGCTGATACAATCATTTCTTAAACCATCTTGATGATCTAAATGAAGCCATTCCTCTGAAATGTCATCATAAATTGAAATGCCATCAACCCAACCATACGCGTTTCCGCCATCATACCACGCTCCAAACCATTTTCTTTTTTTACTGTCAACTTCCATAGAATAGATATTATCACTGATTAATGGACTGTTGTTAATATTAAAATTAGTCCAGGTGAAACCATCAAAGTTAGATACACCCGCAGTACCCTTGGGTAATAAAGGACTTCCAGGTGGTGGTATATAACCATTACAAGTCCAAATCATATTACTATCAACAATCACTCTTTTTATTAAAGATGCAACAATTGAGTTAGGTATTGCATTTGACCAACTTATCCCATTATAAAATAAAATTCCATCACCCCAAGTATAAACACCCAATAGATTATTGATAATTGTAAAACCCATAATTTTTGTTGAGGAAATTCCTAAATCATTAATTGTCCAAGTAAAATAATTACCCAACGAATCAATTTTTGTAATAGCAATATCTTCATCATCCTGTACAGTTAAATGGTTTTCATCCCAATAACCATAACTGAACCAAAGATTCTGTTCTTCATCTATATAAACAGGAAAAATACTTTTATCTTGCTCGTAACTTTCAATTATGTTTAGGTTTTCAGTGTTCAACAGAATCAATCCTCCTTCTGTTCCAATTGATATTTTGCTATTTTTTTCAGATATTGAAGTAACTTTACTATTTGGTAAATTCGAATTTTCTTCATCCAGATGAACCCAAGCAGAAGTAACATTTAAAGAATCGATATTAACATAATCCAATCCTTTATCGCTACCACATAAAAGGTAATTATTTTCAGTTATCTGCAGTGAAGTAACATTATTCTCAAAGAGTCCATTATCTACGGAATAATTATTAAGCAGAAATGGAAAAGGAAGTTCCGGATTATCTACAAAAACGCTTATCCCTTCTTTTGTGGCTACGAATATTAACGAATCTTTATGAATAATTTTATTCACCTTTTTAGATGCTAAACCTAATGTTTCAGAAATTGGCATAAGAAAATCGTTTCCTGATAAACGATTAATTCCACCATTATTTGTTCCGATAAGAAGGATTTCTGTTTCTTCCACATAGTTTAATGCTCTAACATCGTTATCAGTCAAACCATCCATAGTCATATAAGTTATTTCAAAATCTTCAGTTTCAAGGTTATAAATGACAAGACCACCCCAGGTTGCAATTGCCAGCTTTTGACCGTTTTGGATAACATCAAAAATATGAGTTGTATTTGTATAAGCTTTCCAGTTTCTAATGGCAAAAGATGAAAAAGCAAATAATAATATCAGGCTCACAGTAATCATTTTTTTCATTTCAAACTCCTTTTATATAAAATCAAAATAAAGAACAAAAGCAAAGCCATCAACAGAACAAGAATTCCGATAAGAATTTCCTTTGATGCAAAAGAAAATCCAAATGCAATCAATCCAAACATAAAAGTAATAAAATACCCTATTAAGGCAA
>CAYWPW010000183.1:0-4692 GCA_964460095.1 uncultured Candidatus Cloacimonadota bacterium | reverse complement strand
CAGAGTTCGAGTAAAACTCCGTGGGTAGAATTTGGATGCAAAAAAGCAATTTCTGCATTATGAGCACCTTTGCGAGGCACTTTATCGATCAGTTGAATATCCTTTGATTCTGCCTGTTTCAGGATTGCAACAAGATCATCGGTACCAAAAGCCACATGATGAATACCCTCACCTTTCTTATCAATAAATTTTGCAATAGGACTATCTTCAGTTGTAGCTTCTAAAAGTTCAATTCGTACTTCTCCCAGAGGAATAAAGGCAACTTTCACATTTTGAGATTCAACTGTCTCGATCGCTTCTACTTCAAGTCCTAATTTCTGATAGAATTCGATGGCAACATCCAGATCTTTTACCGCTATTCCAATATGATTTACTTTCTTCAACATCATGAATCCGATTTATATTCATCTGCCAGTTTGAAACCTAATTTCAATGCTTTTAAATTCAGAGCAAAATAATGCGGTTTAATGAAATTTTTAATAGCTTGTCTTAGAGAACTTTCTGAAACTACTTTTGTTTTCCTGACCAGAAATGCAAGAGTAATAATATTCGTAGGAAGCGAGGTTCCGAGTTTTTGATTAGCTATATCAGTAAAAGGTAACTCATAAACTACCGAATCCAAAAGAGTGATATTTTTAACGGAAGTATTATCTGCGATCAGTATTCCATTATCTTTTAAATTACAGGAATATCTATCATAAGCTTCTTGTGTAAGTGTAATTAATACGTCAAATCGAGTAGCTTCGGGGTAGCAAAATTCAGCATTACTGATTATCACATCTGCCCGACTGGCACCTCCGCGTGATTCGGGACCGTAAGTCTGAGTTTGTGTAACTCTGTGCTTTTCTATAACTGCAGCCCTTGCCAGAATGATTCCTGCTGTTATAAGACCCTGTCCACCACTTCCGCTAAATCTGATCTCTTTTTTAAATATCGCATTTGTCATTATTCCCTGCCTTTCTCGTCTTGAAGAGATCGAACAAGTTTATCATATTCCTCTATATATTCAGGACGAATCTTGTTAACAAAAATTCCTCTTTTCTGCTTTCCTTTTTTCTGTTCATCTGTAAGTTTCTCAAACGTTTTTATTGGAAGAACATTTTCTTTCATACTTTTCATCATAGCAGGTGCATCACCTTTTTTGTTTAAGCGTCCGTAAATAACAGGACAAGCACTGATAATCTCTACCAGAGAAAAGCCTTTATGTTCAAATGCCTGTTTTATGAAAGATTGTGCTTCAATTGCATGGAAAGCTGTTGTGCGAGCAACAAATGTAGCTCCCGCACCGATTGCAAGATCGCAGATATCAAATGTGGGATCGATATTTCCATAGGGAGTTGTGGTTGACCTGTCTCCGTATGGTGTTGTAGGAGAATACTGTCCACCGGTCATTCCATAAATATAATTGTTTATGAGGATAACGGTCAGGTCGATATTCCTGCGAGCTCCATGAATGAAATGATTTCCCCCGATAGCAGTTGCATCACCATCTCCAGTAATAACGATCACTTTCATTTCCGGTTTTACGATTTTTATACCAGTGGCATAAGCGATAGCCCGTCCATGCAGAGAGTGCAGTGTGTTAAAATCCACATAAACCGGCATCCTGCTGGAACATCCGATCCCGGAAACCATTACAATATTGTCTTTTTCATAACCCAATTCTGCGATTGCCCTGATGGTAGCACCGAGTACTATTCCATTACTACATCCAGGGCACCAGACATGAGGGAAATTTTTGTCGTGTCTCAGGTATTTATGAATTGCTTTTTGGGAAATTTTTGGCATTTTACTTTACCTCCCTGATAGTCTGGAAAATTTCTTCGGGTGTGATAAGTTCTCCTGAATTTTTATGTAATTCCACAATATTTTTTGTCTTTCTTATTTCATAATTCCAAATTCCACCCATCACTCTTTTAAGTTCAAGCGAGAGCTGCCCTTCATTTAATTCGGGAACGATTATTGCCTTTTTATCTCCCAGGTATTTCTTTACTGCGGCATCCGGGAAAGGCCAGATTGTAAGTGGTCGAAGAAGCCCGACCCTGATCCCGCGTTTGCGAGCTTTCATTACAGCTTCTTTGGCTGCACGCGCCGTAATACCAGCAGTAAAAATGGCTATCTTAGCATCTTCCATAAAGAAACTTTCGATCTGAACGATATCTTTAATATAATATTCAATTTTTTTTCTGAATCTTTCCATCATCCGTGATATTTCTTTTGCTTTATTTGTTGGGAAACCTTTTTCATCATGTGATAAACCTGTAACATGAAAGCGGTAACCTTCTCCAAAGCTTGCCATCGGCATGGGATATTTCGGATTTTCAGGAAAGTGTTTATACCATTCAGGAGGAATTGTCGGTTTAATTCTATTAATTATTTTGATCTTAGTCAGATCGGGAAGATTAACAGTTTCCCTCATATGTCCCAGAACTTCGTCTGAAAGGAGAACAACGCAGGTTCTGTATTTTTCGGCAAGATTAACAGCACGAATAGAAAGTTCGTAACTTTCCATAACTGAATTCGGATAAAGCACGATCGCCGGTGCATCACCATGATTTCCCCATCTTGCCTGCATGATATCACTCTGCGAAGGTTTGGTAGGAAGACCGGTGCTGGGACCTCCACGCATCACATTCACTACCACACATGGCGTTTCCGTCATTTTGGCAAATCCGATACCTTCCTGCATCAGAGAAAAACCCGGTCCGCTGGTGGCGGTCATGGTTTTTGCACCTGCAAGTGAACCTCCAATTATGGCAGAAATACTGGCGATCTCATCTTCCATTTGAATAAATTTACCACCGCGCCTTGGCAGTTCATAAGAAAATATCTCGGCTATTTCGGTGGAAGGAGTAATGGGATAACCTGCATAGAAATTTACGCCTGCATCCAGAGCTCCGCGAGCAATAGCTTCATTTCCCTGCATCAAAACCGGTTCTCTTTTTTTTATAATATTGTTTTTTGACATTTTCCCTCCCTACCTTTTGGCACCGGTTATGGCAAAATCAGGACAGAGCCTGTCACACATTTCACAATGAATACATTTCTCCGGATGTGGAACAAAGGGTGAACCATCCGGTTTTCTTCCCAAAGCTCCTGTGGGACAAAAAGCAACACATATCCCACATTTCTTACACCAGTCATAATAGATGTAAACAGGAGATTTTTTATAATCTTCCTCAAATTTAATATCATCAACTGCAACTTCCATTTTAATAGAAGAATCATCAGTAAGAATAATTGTACCTTCTTTGTGTTTTTCAATTTTATTTTTCTTTTCCAACATTATTTCTCCTTTCGGAAAATCTCAAACTATAATTTATGAATAGATATATTAACATTAAAAAGCAAATACATATTTTTTTGGTTAGATTATTTCGTTAACAAAAAAAAGTGAATAAAATATAAATGTGAATTCATTTTTAAATGAAATTATTTACAATTCCTTCAGTTCAAATATCCTGTCACGGATTTCTGCTGCCTTTTCAAATTCCAAATTATTTGACGCTTCTTTCATTTCTCTTTGAAGCAATTTCATTATCTGCTCTTTCGAGTCTAAATTCAAATAATCCATAAACTTATCTTTATCAGATAACACCTTTTTTTCTTCAGGTTTCGCATAACCTTCCGCCACACTTGTAGAAGCCATTATGTCGTCAATATTTTTCTTAATGCTCTTGGGAGTTATCTTGTTTTCCTTGTTATAATGCAGTTGTTTTTGTCTTCTGCGGTTGGTTTCTCGCATAGTTTCTCGTATTGCATTTGTCAGTTTATCAGCATACAAAATGACCTTTCCTTCAATGTTGCGGGAAGCTCTTCCGGAAGTTTGAATGAGAGAGCGTGTTGAGCGGAGAAATCCGGTTTTGTCTGCATCTAAGATGGCAACTAAAGATACTTCCGGTAAATCCAAACCCTCACGTAGAAGATTAATCCCCACCAGCACATCAAACTCACCCAGTCTTAAATCTCGAATAATTTGTGAGCGCTCGATGGTATTGATTTCGCTGTGCAAATATCGCACTTTTACTCCTGCCCTGGAAAGATATTCACTCAAATCTTCAGCCATCCGTTTGGTGAGAGTTGTAACGAGTACCCTCTGTTTTTTAGAAGTTCGGATTCTTATCTGTTCCAAAAGATCATCAACCTGGGTAGAAACAGGTTTCACTTCTATTTCCGGATCTGGAAGACCAGTGGGACGAATAACCTGTTCCACGAACACACCATCAGTTTTAGAGAGTTCATAATCTCCGGGAGTTGCAGAAATAAAAATTACCTGTTCGTTCTTTTTTTCGAACTCATCGAATTTTAAAGGTCGATTATCAAATGCTGAAGGAAGTCTGAATCCAAAATCCACCAGGTTTTTCTTACGTGTATAATCTCCTCCGTACATAGCATGAACCTGCGGAATTGAAGCATGAGATTCATCAATTACTGTAAGAAAATCATCCGGGAAATAATCTAACAAGCAATAAGGAGGTTCACCTTTTTTTGCTCCGGTTAAGTGACGCGAATAGTTTTCGATTCCGGAGCAATAACCAAGTTCACGCAACATTTCAATATCAAAATTCGTTCTCTGTTCGATGCGTTGAGCTTCCAATAATTTATTGTTTTTCTCAAAATATTCCACTCTTTCTTTTAATTCTTGTTTGATAGTAGAAATAGCTCTTTCCAGGATAGGTTTGGAAGTTATAA
>CAYWPW010000182.1:3620-4708 GCA_964460095.1 uncultured Candidatus Cloacimonadota bacterium | reverse complement strand
TTTTTTGTTTCATTAACCACCAACTTAAGTTGGTGGTTAATAAGAAAATAGTAACTTATAACCGATTCATCGGTTTCCAAATATTTGAGAAATTTTCTAACATATTTCAAATTACAGCCTTTTGAAAATAAACTCAAATAATCTAAAGAAATTTGTAATTGTTTCAACAGTTTATTCGAAAAGCAAAATCGTCGGAACAGTTTACGGGAGAGGTTTTATTCTATCTTTCCTGGAATAGGTTGGACGATTATTAATCATACCTTTTTATGTTTTACTTGACACTGTAGAATTTTATTTTATTTTCTGCGAACAATTAAGGAGAAAAAAATGGTTAGTAAGGCGCAGAAATTTAGGTTGGGAATTTTTATTGCTTTTTCTTCAGTTCTATTGATAGTATTTCTGGTAGTGGTTGCGGGAAATAAATTGTTAGAAAAGCGAGATGTGTATTACATCCATTATGAGGATACTTCCGTTATTGGTCTACAAGTGGGAGGACAAGTAAAATATCATGGTATAAGTGTAGGCAGGGTTGACGACATCAGGATTGATAAAGAGGACATCAAGATGGTGGTAGTCACAATCAGTGTGAAAGAAGGCACTCCACTAAAAGAAGATGTTCTGGCTACACTGGCTCCGGTTGGTATTACGGGTCTCAAACAGATAGAACTGAGCGGAGGAACAAACGAAGCTAAACTTCTGATGCCCAAATCAAATATCTTGCCAGGAGAATCCGTTCTTGATAGTATTACTGGAAAAGCAGAGATAATTGCTGAAAAACTGGAAATAGTTCTCAATAATATTGCTGAACTGACAAACCAGGAAAATCAAGAAAAGTTTGCTAATATTATCTCCAATGTAGATATTTTAATTGAAGCAAATCGAGATCCGATTACAAATGTGATTACAAATTTAGATTCCACCACTTATTATCTTGCTGAATTTACCGAATCCGCAAATGAATCTATGAAAAGATTTAACGCTCTTATCCAATCTGAAGAAATCGATAATATTCTGGTTAATGCGGAAAAGGTGACTTCTGATATCGCTAAAGCTGATTTAGCCCAATTGATCAATGACCTGAATAAAGC
>CAYWPW010000182.1:0-3520 GCA_964460095.1 uncultured Candidatus Cloacimonadota bacterium | reverse complement strand
CACTCCGAAAAAGAGGAACTTATCCAGGATGAACCTTTTGCTTCATCCGTGATGATAATGGATACTAAAATCCCTCAAACTTATAGCAGGAAACAGATTGTTATCAGGCATTTCGGTCCTAAAATAACTTACTCTGACTATGACATTTGGGGAGTTAAACTTTCTGATATTATCCCGGATCTTATTACAAGGCGGTTGAACAGGTACAATATCTTTAAACGAGCTCAAAGGGAATTTTATACTGAACGACCGAATTTCGAAATAAATACAACAATTAATAATATAGAATTATATCAATCTGAATATTACAAACAAGCACATTTGAATATGGATTTTTATCTTAAGAAAATAGATGAAGATGTAATTATTGTGTATCATTCAGTGAATAAAGAAGAGGTTCTTCTTGATGAAGAAATGGATACTTTTGTTCAGGTTATTAATGATTTGATTTTAACCGAATCAGATAAATTCTTCGTTAAAATAGCTAACCATCTTTTTAGAGAAGAATTATCTAAAACTATTGAGGAAGTAGAAACAGAAGTTATAGATTCATTATTTGTAGAAATTGCTGAAGAGGAAGAAATCTCCAGTGGAACAGGTCTTTTGCTCCTGCCGGCAATAACCAAAACCGATGATGAACCTCATTACAAGATCTATGATAAATATAATTATGAAGTTATAGGAAAAATCGGAGATGCCATTCCCCTTGCTGAAGGCATTTACAGCATCAAATATGGTTCCGGAAATCTGAACCAGATGATGGAAAAGAAAGATATAAAAATTATACCAAGATATAAAACTATTATCGAACCGGATTGGGGCTGTTTGCTGGTGGATGTCATTGATGAGAAAAGAAATTTCGCCAAAGTCCGGTATGAGATTTTTGATGTTGAAAGTGGAGAAAGTTTTGGGTCGGAATTCCCGGTGGAAGAAGAAATCGGGGAACAGGAAAAGATCTGGGTATTAAAACCGGCTTTATACAAAGTAACGATTAATAATGAACCTTTCAATACTTATAGGGATTTCACAACTATTTATATTGCAGAAGGAAAGACTCAAAGATTAACCATCGTGGTCGGCACAGATGAAGACGATAATCCCACTAATATGGTTGGTGCAGGAGTATTGGAAGAAGATGTCACTCTGGCAGCTTTGCAGAAAATAAAATTCAACAGTGCCATTCATGCGAATATGAATGTTAACAGTGATAATGAAAGCAACAAAGATGAGTATGAAACCACAATCACTATGAACCTCCAATTGGATAATAGAATGGTTTATGACAATTTCCCGATTCATTATACATTGAAGAATCTAACAGAGTTGGGAACAACTAAAAATCCTGATAGCGATTTCCGAATTTCTTCTGATGATATGGATTTGAAGAATACATTTATCTACTATTTCTGGGAAAAATTGGGTCTTTATGCCCGGGTGGATATGAATTCGCACTTTTTCAAAGAAAATTATTACAGCTCTGATAAATTCGATTTTATCAAACAGGATGCAGGCGGGAACATGGTTGAACAAGGGCAGAACGTAGACGAAGTTGAGATAAAATCTCACTTTTTCCCCTTAGTACTGAAAGAAGGTCTGGGGATAAACTTAAGGCTTTTAAGTCACGCTAAAGCCAGTCTTTACCTGAGAACCGGTTTCGGAATGCGCCAGGATATTAATAATGATGTATTTAATTATTCTCATACGGATAGTTTAAATAATCGAGTTTATTTAGAAGAAGAATCTGTTTATAAAGAAGGAACAGAAATTTCAGTTGTTGGTAATTTCCAATTACCTTTAAATCTTAATTACAGCACAAATGCTGATTTTCTCTTCCCATTCGAAAAGGGTGAAAAAAATTCCATGGAATGGGAAAATGTTTTCAATATGAAGCTTTTTAAATACATCTCTCTGGATTACAAGATAAAACTCAGAAATAAACAAGTTGAAGATGATTACATTATATCTGAACATACACTATTTTTAAGAGTAACATATATTTTACGATAAACGATGGAATACAAAGACAAAACGCTTTTCCTGGAAGGTGATGTAACCAAGTTCACCACGACAGATCTATTAGCTGAATTTTCCAGAATCAAGATATCAGAAATCGAATTTATAGACCTTCAAAAAGTGAAATCCATTGATAGTGCTGGTGTAGCATTTATTGATGAATTAAAGCTTAAATTAAAAGATTTTTCTCCTCAGCTCATCAATGTTTCAGAAAATATAAATGCTTCGATTGAAACCTTCTCAGCCGAAAAAATGCCGGAACCAAAACCAGCGGGAAAAGCAAATATATTTGTAATGTTGGGTGCAAGTCTGTATAATTGGCTGGATAATTTTAAGGATGCCATGTATCTTTCAGCGGATATTGTATATTGGTCTTTTATTGGGATTTTCGATAGAAAAGGGCAGCGGAAAGGTTCGGTCATCCAGCAGAGTATTTTGATTGGTGTAGATGCTCTTGGTATCATTGGTTTGCTCTCATTAGTTTTAGGTCTGATTCTGGCTTTGCAGTCTGCAGCACAACTCAGGCAGTTTGGTGCGAATATTTTTGTAGCAGATCTCATTGCTATTTCCATGGTTAGAGAGATGGGACCAATGATGACTGCAATTATTGTTGCCGGCAGAAGCGGTTCTGCAATTGCCTCTGAGATCGCTACCATGAAAGTTACTGAAGAAATCGATGCCCTGAAAATGATGGCGATAAATCCTATCCGCTATATTGTGGTTCCCAAATTTCATGCTATTACAATCTGTATGCCGCTTTTAGTTACCATGGCTACAATTCTTGGCATTCTGGGGGGATTGATTGTAGGAATTACATATTTAGATTTAAGCGTGGTTTCGTTCTATACTCAGGTGATCAATGTTCTTACTTTAAAGGATGTTTTAATTGGTTTGAGTAAGAGTGTTTTCTTTGCCTGGGTTATTGTTATAATAGGCAGTTTCTATGGTTTTAAAGTTACAGGTGGCGCCGAAGGAGTCGGCAAAGCCACGACTCTTTCTGTGGTTGCCTCCATTTTTGCAGTAATCATTTTAGATGCATTGTTCAGTTTGGTATTCTTAATATGAGAGAACCGATTATTAAAGTAGAAAATCTGGTGGCAAAGTATGACGATAAGGTCATTCTGGATGGAGTTAATGTCGAATTTTTTCCCCAGGAAGTAACTGTTATTCTGGGTGGCAGCGGCTGCGGAAAAACAACCCTGATCAAGAATATTTTGCGTTTATTCGAACCTGCTGGAGGTACAGTAACAATTTTTGGCAAAGAAACAACAAAAATGGATGAAGATGAATTTAATAAAATATTGGAAAAAATCGGTATGCTTTTCCAAAATGGTGCTCTTCTGAATTCTGTTTCAATTTTTGATAATGTTTCTATTCCTTTGGAACAACACACGAATCTACCGGCAGAAATTATTGCGAAAATCATAGAAGTAAAATTGAATCTGGTAAACCTTGGACATGCTATAAGGTTGTTTCCTTCTGAACTTTCCGGCGGTATGAAGAAACG
>CAYWPW010000181.1:0-4722 GCA_964460095.1 uncultured Candidatus Cloacimonadota bacterium | reverse complement strand
AAATCTGGTTGAGATGTCTGGAACTGATTTCCGAATCTGTAATATTCTTTTTCTGGAGAGCGATTATCATCCAGAGGAGAGTGAAAAAACGAGTTAGAATTGAAACGATAAAGACAGCTATTTTTGATGGTTCTTCAAAATTGAACAGATTTTCCAAGATTTGGAGAGTTTTTTTCAAGTCTCTTTTTCCGATAGAATTTTGCAGGTCAAAAACACTATTCATCTTAGATTTTTCCAGACAACTCTTCACATCATCCAGAGATATATTTGAGGAATTTTTGGTGAAAATAATAAGTTTTTCAAGTTCATTTGCTGCTATCAGATAATCGAGTTCAATGCTGTTTGCGAAATATTCAGCAGCATCTTTATCCAAATTGATATTTTTCTTTGCCAGTTCGTTTTCCAACCAGTGAATAATATTATTGGCATTAAATGGTTTTTTACAGCTTATATTCACAGAATTATTGGTAATTTTTTTAAAGGCTTCAGTTCTATTATCAGTTTTTTCTGCAGTTAATATAAAAATTGTTGTTGGTACAGGATTATCTAAATATTTGGCAATTAAGTTCCTGTCCGGTAATTTCATTTTATCGAAATTTTTTAAAATCGTTATCCTGTTTTTGGCAAGAAATGGCAGCATTTCAAGTTCTTCCAGAACAATCTTGGCAGAAGAATCATCACCATAAAGAGTTGTCAGGTCGAAATCTTCTGAACCCGGAGTCTTGAATTTTTCAACTATGGCTTTTATTACTTTATCCCGCAGGTAATTTTCAGGTCCAAAGATAAAGTAAGAAGTTAAAGGTTTATGATTCCGAATAAGATTCAGAAATTCATAAGATTGTATAGTTTTTGATTTTTGCATAATAATTTAAACTCTTAATTCATAAAGAAGAGCACCAATTGTGGCAAAGATACTGAAAATAAACACTCTCCAAAAACATTCGATTAGAAAAGTATTTAAGAGAATTTCACTTTCCTGGAAAATATAGAAAGTAATAAATGAATATAAAATTCCAACGATCATTCCTACAGATGTTGCGGAAATAATTCGTTTCCACAAAACAGCTCCTCCGCAACCGGAAGTAATAAAAGAGCCAAGAATTAAGGGTAGAAATATTACTAAATACCAGATATCTTTTAAGGTTGGGAGTGAATTAAAATGAGAAATAAATAAATAATCGGTAACTCCAAATAAGGCAGAAAAAAAGATCGTATATAATGGTATGTGCCAATATCGAGATTTTATAGTTTCTCGCTTTTGTGCACGCAATTTCATTTTGCGTCGGATCGTTAATGGCCAGTTATAAAACAAATTGAAAACCCAATGTTCCAGGAGTGCTCCCTGTTCTCCAAAAACCGGAATTATATGAACCGCTTCAGTAGCCCAATGTCCCGCCATAAATCGTGCTAATGCCGGATAATGCTGGGTCATCTGAATGGGAAATGCTAAATATCCAATGTATTTGAAAAAACTTAGGAAAATGGCAATATTATAGTTTTTAAAATTGCGTTCTCTGATTAATAGATATACCACGTAAAATCCTCGAGCCAGAGAACCCGGTGATATTGGGATTACCTGGAAAAGAGCGATGATTCCAACTCCGATTCCCCAAGCTTGAGCGCGCGGCATTTCCGGATGTGATGCTACAAAAATTATGGCGATTAATACAGAAACAACTTGAGTTACAGGCAGAGTGCAAACATGCACTGCCAGGCTTTTCAGGTATTTTTGAATGAACGGTTCTTTGATTTGAGAATGAATGACTATGGCATCTTCGTCTGTAAGCATGTGTTTTTTTTGTCCTTCTGTAAGCATGGACAGAAGCCACTCTTCGCGCAGTTTACTATTGAAATATAAACGGATTGGCCTTACAATTATGTTGCTCAAACGTTCCTTGAAATATCGCCAGTTCGTGAGGAATTTGTGTAATCCTACAGGTAAGATGGAAAACGGTAAATGAGCTGAAAATCTAAAAAATGATGATGAGACTCTTAAAGCACTTTCCTCGTCGAGTCTGCCTTTTCTGTGCCAGGTAATTACCCTTTCAGCACTTTTTCCAGATACTGCTCGTTTCAAATATTTCCAATTTGTCAGTATGCTTTTGTAGTGATTTCGCCAGTCCGGACGATTGAAAAACTTTATGATGAATTTTCCTAAGAAAGGAATCAATCCAATAATATAAAACAGAATTAATAATGCTTTTGAATTTTTCAGTTTCAGGTTAGATTTTTCATCTGTCAGGTTTCTAGTTCTCCAGCCAATCCTGGAACTATTTAGAATTGTTAACCAGAGTTTTTTACTGAAAAGCAGCTTAAAATGGTTGTGAGTTATATCCGGAACTGAGTTTCTATATATTTTTTCACAACATTTAAGTTCTTCCAACATCTCTTGCATATCGGAGAATTCATGTTGATTTTCTTGAATGAAATTTTCCAGTTTTTTCAGATTCCCTCTGTCAAATTGAACAAGACTTCCACGGAACATTCCTGAAAATATCAATTTGAAATCTCCGGGGCTCATAGGTAAAAATGGCAGCAGAGCAAGTCCAGCTCTAAAATCTACAGCAACCAATCCTTCAGCAGGATCATCAGCTTCATATCTCTTCAAACAATTCGGTTGGCTTTTGCAGGTTGACCATTCATATTGACGTGCAAACTCAAATCCTCCAACATCGTGAAGCAGTTTAACGAAATCTCGCATAAACTCTCTTTTTGCACGATATTCAGGAGAGCCGAGATTTGCATCATCAACCTTTTTTCCTTGATACCATTTGTTTAAGACATCAAGTTTATCATCTACTTCCAATTGCCAGGTACGACCATCGATCCACTCACTTATTTCTCCACAGCTACCCAATTTTTTATCGATAAACGTGGCAAAGATATCTACTACAACTTTGTCATTGCCAAACCTGATTTTTGCAGCTCTGCGGATAAATTTTTGCCATAAAGCTCCAGCCCTGGAAGCTGCTGGATTCACCTGAAGTTGAAATGGTCCCTGAAATCCTATCCAATATAAACTATTGCGAAACAACTTCGAGAAGTTGGAAGGTGGAATGAGGATTTTGATGGCATATTCTTTTCCTTCATCAAGATCAGAAATGGAACCGTTTTCAATTTTCAGCAGTTTAACTTTATAAACCTGACCTGCAAATCCACCACCCACAGATTTTATTATTTGCAAATGAATTTTTGCTGAATTTGCATTTGATACGGATTTTACATCATAAACTAAAATATCGCCTTCATCATAACGATTGATATGCATGGGACGAAACAATTTCGCATCAATGAATTTCTGTTCGAGTGTTTTACAAATTTCGATATTATATTCCATTAGTTTCCTTGATTACAGAAGATAATTTTTTATGGTATTTCCGGAAAAGAATATTCAAATAATTTTGAAACCGGAACAATTTCAAAACCAAGTTTTTCAGCTTTGACAATGAATTTTATCAGGTAATTTAATTTTTTTCTATTTGTACAATGAGTGATAATCAGGACTTTATCTTTTGTTGAGAGTTTTTTAAGTTTTTCAATTTTCAGATTAAATGTTTTATCTGAAATGTCCGGGCTATCCAGGAAAAAATTGTTTTCAAAGGAGGGAATCATCATTCTCTGAGCAGTAGAATAAGCCACAGATGAAGTAGTTGTACGGCTGTCGATGAAAAACATTTCGTGTCTTTTGAGTACTTCGAGCACGATTTTCATAATGTCTTCATCTGTTGTTACAAGCGATCCCATATGATTGTTTGCTCCAATGCAGAGAGGAAGATTCTTGATATATCCTTCCATACGTTTGATAATTTCTTTTTTGGAAAGATGCACGTAAATTGCATTTTTACCGGGATTATTTTTTGGATAACTCATCGGTTCCATTGGAATGTGAATCATGGTTTCATGATTGGTCTCATTTGCTTTCAGCATCGCAGTTTTGGAATGTGTTTCGTCCGGTAAAATTGCAAAAGTAATTGGCTGTTTTATTTTACAGAAATCATTGAGCAGGTCACCTTTAAAATAACCGAAATCATCTACAACAATTGCCAGTTGAGGTTTTTTCTTTTTATAACTTCCCTCAGTTGCATAATATAATTTCACGATATATTTTTGAGAATCGAATGGGTCGATAAATTCGAGTTCCTGTTTAAAACCGGTTCTGGTCTCATTTCCTGAAATAATTTTACCGCCAATACTTTCGATTTTGCCGGTAATAATCGCATTTGCCAGGTTCAAATCTATTTCATCTTTGTTCAATCCGATATAAATATAAATGGCATCTTTACGTACTTTGTGTTTGTATAATTTTTCTGGAATTCCCATGTTTTTGATAGCTTCTAAAATCACATCATCCACAGAGATTTTTTGTTCGATTTCTATTGTTTCCACTTTTTCTTTTTTTTCTTTGGGAGTGATGGAAATATCGATGTGATTATTTATTACGAGATAAATCGCAGATGCTAAAACAACGATAACGATAAAGATAAGCAGAAAATTTATCTTATTTTGCTTTTTCTTTCTTTTTTTCGTTTTTGGCTTTGCCATATTCTCCTCTTTTATGTTTTGTTTGAATTTCTAAGTTGATTTTGAGTCAAGGAAAAAACTTGAATTTGATAAGAAATAAAAAACCGATTCGAGAAATGAATCGGTTTAAAATGGTGGGCGCTGAGGGACTTGAACCCCCGACCACCTGCTTGTAAGGCAGGCGCTCTCCCAACTGAGCTA
>CAYWPW010000180.1:0-4753 GCA_964460095.1 uncultured Candidatus Cloacimonadota bacterium | reverse complement strand
CCTATGCGTAAACGCATAGGTTATTGATGTTCGGTAAGTTACAGACTTGTGTGTAATGGACAGTCTAAAAGGAGAGGAATACAGAATCCTTTAACCGTACAAATATTGAGGAAAAATGAAAAAACTTTGTATAATCTTAATTTGCTGCTTTCTTTTTTTCATCTTATTTTCACAGGAAAGTAATGAACAGGAAATAGATAAAACTATAGAAGAAGTTCCTAAAGATATTTCAAATCCAAATAGAGTCTTCACAGACATTGAAGATGAATATAAACTTGCAAAATACTTCTTTAATTCCAAAGATAGAAAAATATACAAATTATTACCAGATGAAGAAAAGCCTGTTTTCCTGGAAAGGTTCTGGGCAGAAAATGATCCGAATCCGGTTACTTCTCAAAATGAATTTCTCCAGGTAATTATCGAGAGAATTAAATATTGTAATGAACATTTTTCTCATTTTAAAGATGGATGGAAAACTGATAGAGGGAGAATTTTCATCAAATATGGTACACCCTTCGAAATCTTAAATGAAGTAACAGGACGCGATACAAAAGCCACAGAAAGAGAATATCAAATCTGGAAATACAGAATTGGTAGGAATATGACTTATATTTTTATCGATTTGCAGCACTTTGGAGATTACCGGATTATCTACAGCCAAAATGATGAAAAAGAAATAACATTGCCGGACTGGCGAAGTTACCTCGGTTCGGACTTCGATGCCAGCATATTGTATTAAGCTCGTTTATACGGAAATTCCAATTTCATTTAACATGAAAGCATTATGGGAATTTATTTTTCAATTTTTCTTTTTCAAAATCCATTACTTAATCGAATGCTTTAATTCATGATCAATGCGATCTTTCAAAAATATTTTTATTAATGACTGATACGGCACATCTCTCTTATTTGCGATCATTTTTATTTCATCTAAAACAAATTCCGGAAGCCGTAAAGAAATTGTCCTGGTTGAAGGTTTTAATTTTGAGAATGTCACTTTTTCTGCTTTCTTCCAATCGATGTATTTGGATGAATCTGCCTTCGCCCAGAATTCTCTTTCTTCATCTTCATTTTTAAATTTTGGAATTTTTTTATTTTTGCTCATAATATATTCCCTTTTCTTTTGTATTCAAATCTCTGGCTGAAATAATCCGAATTAATTTATTTCTAATTGTGAAGACAATAAATAATAATCGTTCAGTATCAGTTTTACCAAGTACAAACCACCGTTTTTCTGTTTGTGAATGTTTTGTGTCGTCTGCAACGATTAACGGCTTATTGAAAAACACCTGTTCACATTCACTTCGCGCAACCTGATGACGAATCCAGTTTTTCTCTGAATTTCCTTGGTCCCAATCAAATCCTTCACAATTAAAAAGTAACTCATTCATACTTTTGTATATTTCTGACATATACATTATGTGTCAATATTTTTTTGGAATTAGCTAAAAATTCAAGTTTTATATTCAACTATTGAAACGCTGAAATGCTTATTAACTTTTTATTACTGTGAAAAAAAGGAAGTTTAATTCCAGCTTATTTTGTGCATCTCGCTTTTAATGTGAAAGGAATGATGATACCACAGATTATGATGATGGTGGGAATGGGTTAATAAACAGTAATAATTAAAATATCATTTGTTCTGTTTTGATTTATCAATCGCTTGTTAGCTGATTTACGAAAGTTGATTTCTAACGAAAGCTTGATATTCCATAAAGAGTTCCCAGCTTTCTACGTAGCCGAAAAAATTCAATTTCAAAGGTTGACCATCCATTGAAATATCAATGATCTTTCCCTTCCATGAAACGGGCAATATCCTTTTGTCATATCTGTTAAATTCAAATCGGAAGTTATGAGATAGGCAATTTCTTATCATTCTCGCATATTGATACCACACTTCTGCATTTAAAGTAGAGCTTTGATTTGTTCCTTCGCAATAATCTTTAATAACTTCAAAAGACTCTTTGATAAGTGCTCTAATTTGCGAAGTTAAGAATTCTTTGACAGCAAAATCCCGATTTGCGGGTATCATTAGTAAATTCTCAACCTGTTCGAAATCAACCGTGTATGTCCCAAATTTAGCATGGCTTTCAGCTAAGACTGGAAAGATCTTTTCATTTGAAAAAAGAGATATTGCTGCTAGCCCAAGAATGTAATTATTCTTTGCATTCTCCAGTTGCCTTACAAGTTCCGTTTTTGTAATCATATCAATCACAAACTCCTTCAGTTAATTATATATTAACCTGCGAGATTTCATCATAACTCTCTAACAAGCAGCAGGCAAACACCAACAAGAATTACGCTATCAGATATAACTGAGAAAAACCAAAGTTTTCAGGCATCAGCCGGATGACTTGACTTAAGTTTTTTTTGTACACTACTTCAATTTTACCTCTTTATTGAGTTTATGCCATATGCTGCTAAGGATAATCTGCCCTCAATAGACAACCTAGCTTTTTATCAAGTGACTTCATATCTGCTGGATAAATTGGAATCATTGTAAGCCCAAGTTGTTTTACAAGCATTATTTTTTCGTCCGTTTTTTTATTATACGTTTTTCCTCCTGTGAGACCAAAGTATTCGATGTAAACATCACCAACGAGCCAGTCTGATCGTCTTTTTCCATTTGGATTGAGGATCGGATGGGTAGGATATACTGGTTCTTTTTCATGCACTAAACTATGATCTGTTAGCCAGTTATCTATTTGCTGCTCACCTAAAGAAAAGCACTCATGATCATCTTTTGCCAAGCATTTGATACCACGCGATGTGATCATAACATCATCTGGAAGAACACCACTTGAAGCCAGTGCCTTAAACCATGATTTCCATTTTTTTATAACATATTCTACACCCCCCATTTTTCCATATGCGGTAAATACGGAAGGCCATTGCTCTGGTGACAGGCGACTTGTGAATAAATAGTTGAGTGGGGTGGCTTCAGAAGGGGGAATGAAGCCGCATGCGTCTACAAAATCACTGAGATGAGGAAGTATAGCGTCCTTTGAAGGTCGTCCGACAATACGACATTTCATACAGCATGTTTGCATGCCATTCGAAGCTGCATATATCCAGTCTGGTAGATCGATAAGACGATAAGATGATCCGCAGACTACGCACTGACGAAGTTGTGAATTCTGTCTATACCACTCGTTAAGTATGTCGTAATTGCTTGGTTCATCTATTGCGCGTATGAGATGTTGTGTAAAGATGTGGTCCACAACAAAAAAAACATCGTCACTGGCTTTTTGACCAGTTGCGGTTTTATAACCCCATGCAGAATCCAGGAGAACCTTAAGATTTCCAAGTTCTTTGGGGTCGACAACCATTTCACTCAAAACACGCTGACGTAGTGCGCGATGAAAAAACTTCTCAATAAATATTCCGTGTCTTTGCAGAATATCTATAAACAAAGAATAGTCTGTCTCTTGACCATACTTAGAAAAAACGTGGTCGTGGAAGGGTGTCTCAGACAATCTTCTTAAATTAGCCAACCACTTGCTGCGACGTTCTCGATCTTCATCCGACAAACCTATATCCAGCGGGTAACGACCCCAGTAACCCCTACAAATACTTGTTGGGTATTTATAGTAAGAAGCATTATAAGTAATCAGCGGTTTCTTTGGACCTCCCTCTAATTTCAGCATATCGATAGTTCTTTTCGCCTCTCTCATTTTTTAACCTTCCTTTTCTCTACAATAATTTTTGTGTTTGAAAATGTCCAGTGTCATCTTGGCATAGAGGTGTTGTATAATCCTAATGAGTAGGATAGCCTTTTTATAAAAGATAATATTCGGATTCATATTCTTCCTGCATCCTTTTTCTACACGAAAGACATACACTATCCCAAGCATCTAATCCTTTATAATTACCAACATAGACTTCTTCAAGTTCTTCTTCAAAAAATTGTTCATTGCACCAATCACAAGTAATCAAATCTTTCGTATAACCACATAACAAGCAGGTATTGATATTATCATTTATAACTAATGTGTCATATCCACAATTACCACAAGTAATAACATCAAGTCCTTCTTCATTAATTTTATCTTCTGTTCTAGAAGCTAGTTCTTCTAAATATTCTTGAATTTCTAATGCCTCATTCCAAAGATACCCAGGTAGAAGATCTTTAACCTCTTCGTCTAGTTGATGCTTATAAAAGTCCAAAAGGAAAGAGAATAATCTTCCAAATACAGATTTCACCATCTGAATTGTGAAATCAAATTCGTAATGAGTTATTGAATTCCGCCATTTTTTTGCAATTCCAATAGACGTAATATCATTACTTGTAATTTCTACATTAGCAATTCCGATTAGCCTATTGATAGCCAAATCCAATGAAACAGTTTTCTTTTTTTTATCAATATTAGAAAAAATCAGAATAGGATGTTCCATTTTTAATCTTTCTTTTAGAGCTAACTCGATTGATTGAACTAGAGATAATATAGCAAATTTCCATTGGTTTGAATTAGATTCAGCTTCTATCGCCATTGATAGAGATTCTATTAAAAAACTTTTTGAATTATCTAAAAGTGTCATTTTTAACTTTTCCATAACTTTTTACTCTTTAATTATTATTGGTTAGCTTATTAATACGAAATCATATAAGTTCCTTTTCCTATCCAATTTCACATAGCAAGAGAGCTTTATCGGAGTTTATTTGTCAAATTTTTCATACGTTTTATTAATGTTTCCAAATAGCGTGATTTAATCTGTTCGCTAGCCAGCACCTGTTTTATAGGTGGTAATCTTA
>CAYWPW010000179.1:0-4755 GCA_964460095.1 uncultured Candidatus Cloacimonadota bacterium | reverse complement strand
CCATCAATCTTCAGATTGATCTCTGTTTTTCTATCCGTCTTGCAATCATCACGTTTTTTATTTCCCTTCAAGATTTGAGCGACCATTTCTGTACAGGTAAATCCGCATTCCATACAGCAGTCAGGTTCGGAAAGAGGAAGAACTTCAAACACTTTTTTTTCTACTAAATCAGTAAGTTTTTTTATATCTTGTTTGGAATTCAAAACAGGTAAATCCTCGTACTCTTTTTCTGAATCTGCAAATTTACCTGAAACTGCGAAAACTGTTCCATCCACAAGTTCATCGAGTTGCTTCTTATTTTCAGCACAAATTATTTTGGGAAGCGGAACTGATTTCATTCCTTCCACCACCACAAAATCCGCAGAAAGATGTTCAAGCATTTCATTCAAACTCAATTTTCGATGCCAGATCTGATAAGTTTCATTCAAGCCGCGAGCAATTACAACATCTTCACTTGCCTGCCAATGTTTCCAGGAATTGCTGCCCTCTTTTTCCATTGTGAAATCTTCGTTGTGAATATCCTTGATAGAAACTACTCTATATCCACGATTTTTCAATTCCTTTATCAAATCCACAACAACTGTGGTTTTGCCTGTTCGATGATATCCTGCTACACTTAAGACTTTCATTATGATTCCTAATTCAATAACATTTCAATTTTTCAATATATCTAACTCACACTCAGTGCTATTCTTTTCTTTTTTGATATTTTTCTTCCAATTTTACTTATGTTCCTTCTCTTTTTTTCAAGAGAAGGACAGCAGGATGAGTTTAAAAGCAAAATTAACATATTATCCTGATTTCTCGTAAAATCTATTTCATTACAAGCCATATCTGTTTTTCCTCCAACAAGTGAAATGGTTGAAAACGAAGTGGGAAATTTTAGTTACGGACTTATAATTCCCAACCAATCACCCAGCAAAAACTGCAATCTTCCAATCAGCAGCGAAATACGAGCCATTGCAGTATAACCGAAAGCTGCACCAAAACTTATCATCAAGAAGTAAATCCCAACTTTTGCAGTTGCACCGAAAACTCCTTCATGCTTTTTACTGAAATAGAAATAAATTACACCTGTCAAGGTTCCCACCACCAGCATAATCTGCCCGATAACTACTACCCAATCTCCACCGGTAAATGGATTCATCATGGTGGCTGTAAGCTGGTTAATTACATCAGATTTGAGGTAACGCAGAAAGAAAACACCGGACGTTGTGCCAATCACCAAGGCAATTGGAAACCTGCTTACCCAACCGGTTTTTGGTAATAATCTCATTAACATCATAATTCCCAGAACTGCTGGAATTAATTTAATCCAATTACCAGCAAAATCGTTGATGAGGGGATCAAAAAGGTTGGGAATCAAAATAAAATATATTGTATAAACAAACCAGTATCCTGCGGAGAGACCCACAAAAATCTGTTCTGCAACTTTGTAAAATGGATTATCTTTATATAAAAAACTGAAGATGGCAAATGTTACAATCACTCCAAGCCAAATTCCTAATACCGAGAAAAAATGTTCCATCATTCACCCCTCTTCTTTTCGGCCTTCTTGTTTCGCCAATAATTTATATTTCCTGCAACAATGAAAATAATAATGATCAGATGAGCCACAGATTGGGCATCCATCCCGCTTGTAGCAGTTCCGGGCGTTTCTGTTAAAAGCTCATATTCCGCTGCACCCTTTAAACCAGCGAGTAAACCTATTAATTGCTGCTGCTGATTTACATATGGAATAACTGCAGGAGCACTGACACCTGTAACTCCCCCGGAAACCGGTCTTCCATAAGTGTCGTGAGCAACTTGAACCCACTGTTTTATACCCGGATCTCCTGCTGAAAGAGCAAAAACAAATCCGAGATTATCAAAATTGTTTATCCCATCTAAAATTGGAAGTTCATCGATTGATGTTCCATTCATATCCTGTGGGAAAATGTCCCTGAAGTTTTTACCCATTGCCTGAATTGTTACAATTCCTCCGGCTTTGTATCCCATATTCACATAATCTACACCATATTTTTTATCAGGATAATTATCTTTTATTTTTGAATAAATATCCTCTGCCATTTGCACTCCCATGGGCCAGAGAGCAGTAACAATAACTTTTATATCTCTATCAAAACAATGTTCCATGAGTGCTTTTCCCATTGGATGTAGTTCGGGTTTGCTAGCTGGGTCATAATCAAAAGAAATAATGACCTTTGAGCCTTTGGGAGTTTGTTCGATAAGACCGTGAACCATTCGCACGTTCTCTGTAGTTTCAATGGGAAGGCCGATAATAAATATCAATGGAATGGCTACAGCAAGAAATAATAATAGAAATATCCAACGTCTATCTATCTGTTTCTTTTTAACATTTTCACTCATTATTCACCTCCCAGGTAGGAACGTTCAATACCGAGAATAATCCGCAAGGAACTTCCGATTATACCAAAGGCAGCGCCGATCATAATGGCTCGCTGACCTGCTGTAGTTGGATATTTCATAATAAACTCCGAAATCCTTGGCAGATGCAAAAAGCTCAAAGATTCAGGAAGCCAGCCGGTTAATGCACTTCCCAGACTCGTATTTCCCAACATCACCAAAATCGCAGCAACAAGCAGTAAACTGGATTCCAAAGTTCTGGCTATAAACGCTCGATAAGCTGCAGAAGCGATGAAAAAAGCAAGCAGTGAAAACATTGTTGCCTGCAGATTCTGGTAAACATTATCAAATAAATAATCAAAAGGTTTGGTGCCGATTGTGTTTGAGATAGTTTCACCGTTTCCAAAAATACCCGGATGATTTTCTGTTCCCCAAAAAATCCCAATGGAAACCATCAGGATAAAACTGAGAAGCGTGATGATGAAAAACTGCCAGTTTTTCTGCCTATGTTTTATCTTAAATAAATTTACTTTGAATAAACTCAACTGACCCAAAATAATGGCGAAACCTGCAATAATAAGATACCAATTTTCCAGTTCACCGGTAATTTGACCAAAAGGTTTATGAGGAATAAACTCAGAAATAATTATTATCACTCCAACCAGAAACGTAATTAATAAAGGAATTTTTCTTTTCATAGTTCCACCTTAATATACCATGAGAAAATCTTTGAGGAAATGTACGCCGGATATTTCCAGAACAATTCCGATTGTTAGTAAAATTACAAATAGAGCCTTGCCCAAATCCTGTCCTTTCAGACTTCCCAACTGATTAGGTTCTTTGGAAAGATAGGCAGAAGCTGCAAAAAGTTCTTCTCCGATCAAAGTATAATCGCAGGCAACCACAAAGAAAGGAAGCTGGCTGGGCATGGCAGTACCGGCAGTTTGAATTGCTCCGCTGGCAAATCCGGTTTCAGCCAAAATGAGAGACTCAGCATAAAAAGCACCCATAAGGAAATTAGCAGCTGGTTTTTCCCGCATGATAATTCCATCTACTCCCGCTACATAACCAAACTGGTCGTCTGTAAGATAGAATACAGAATCAGGGTTATAAGCATCGGGTCTTCCTGCTTTCAGATAGGCTTCTTTGACGACTTCTTTGGCAGTGGAAAGCACCATGGAACGGCAAACCGGCACAATTATTTCAGCATCGTATTCAGCAGCTTTAAGAGCTACTTTTCCCAGGATGGTCAATCCGGCAATGGTCTGCATATCATCCAGATCCAAAATTCCGGGAATGAATAAAATCGGTCTTCCCATTTCTGTTGCTCTTCCCACTGATTCATCGATAGATTCCAAACCGGCGATCTTGCGGATGTACAATTCCTTGCCAATTTTGGCATGATAAATGTAATAAAGGATAGCAACAGTAATAATTAAAGCCAATATTAGAAGAGAAATCTTTTCTGAATTGAACCATTGTGCTTGGGCAAAAACTGCAGATTCAACCTTCTGAATAAGCTGATCATTTTCATCCCAGGCAGAAAAGCTGTAAACGTATTCGATTCCGGGCTTTATATCCTCACCATCCATATATTCGCCTTCAGCTTTATCAATCTTTTGAACTAACTTTGCTTCTCCTCCATCATCTTTTCGCTCGATGATCATCTTTGTGGAGCTTATATTTGATGCATCCCATCTTAACTGAATTGCAGTTCCGTCATCATTGGGATTATCAACAGCTTCAAAGAAAATATCCTGAGAAAAAAGTAGAGATGCAGAGAAAAGAAAAAACATAAGAATTGTCTTTTTCATCTTAACTCCATTTTTTTTAATATATTAAGTACCTTTTTTAAAGATGATAATTCATCTCGTTTGTCAATAAAAATAAATTTATTGATATCTGTTACTTTTTTAGGCTGATTTTTATCCTTTTATTTATCCTACCTTTACTTTTGTATCCATCAATGTAAATTTTTCCAACTTCTTTAGTGTTCCGAACATGTGTGCCACCATCAGCTTGAATATCCAATCCTTCAATTTCTACAATTCTAATTTCTGTTAAATTCTTTGGCAGAAGATTAATTTTTGTACGAATTAAATCTGGAATTTTATCTGCTTTTTCTCGAGTTAGGAATTTAACTTTGATGTCTCTATCTTTTTTTACTTCTTCGTTAATTTTCACTTCAATTTCTTTAACCAGTTCAGCATTTATGTTTTCAAATTCAAAATCCAATCTGCCTTTTAAACTCTCCATGTTTCCACCTGTAACTTGAGCTTTATAATCCCGCCACACAACAGCACTCAAAATATGAAGAGCAGTATGAGTACGCATAAATTCATAACGCCGATTCCAATCGATTTTGCCAATAACTGCCAAACCTTGTTC
>CAYWPW010000178.1:0-4757 GCA_964460095.1 uncultured Candidatus Cloacimonadota bacterium | reverse complement strand
TTTAGTTCCCAGATCAATCACTTTTTCAAGTTGTTTAAAAAAAGATTCTCTGCAATCCGGATAACCGGAACTATCCTCTTCAACAGCTCCGATATAGATTCTGTTTGCTCCGATAACTTCCGCCCAGGAAACAGCTATTGAAATAAGATGAGCATTCCTGAAGGGAACATAAGAATCCGGAATTTCTGAAGTTTTATTATGATCTTTTACAGATATTTTTTCATCGATCAAGCTGGATCCACCTATCTGTTTTAAATAATTTATATCCGTAATTAAACTTTTTTCAGGTTTGTAAAATTCTACTATTTTTTGAAATGATTCAAGTTCCTTCTGCTCTGTTTTCTGATTGTAATTCACATGCAGAAAATATATCTTATCACATTCATTTTTAGCGATAGCTGCTGTTACCAAACTGTCCATCCCACCACTGACTAAAACAACTGCTTTATTTCCAGACATCTATTTCTCACGGTTTTTGAGAGCTAATTGTACAACTTTTTCTATAAAATCAGATTTCGCATCTGTATAAGCTTCACGATCATTTTTGAATTTGATTGCGAGTTTTTTTTTCAGATCGCAATATTTTTTTTGATATTCTGGATTTTGAATTAAAAAATCACGAAATATTATGTGGTCAACCCGGGACTGTGAATTATGTGTGATTATATGCAAATGATGTGTCCGTATTTCTCCAATTGATTTTGTAAAGAAATAGCCTCCGGGAATCCCATTTCCTCCTTTGAATTCATATCCGAATTCGATTAAAGGTTTTATGCATTCATCTGCAATTTTCATGGAGTTCATGCCAATCAGGATATCGATGATAGGTTTGGCACAACTCCCGGGTACCGAAGTGCTTCCTATATGTTGAATATCAATTGCCTTATCACCAAGAATATTTCGAAGTTCTGATCTTTCCTTCACAAAAATTTCCTGCCAATTTCCATCATACTCAGCTAATTTTACGATTCCCTTTTCTAAACCTATCATTTCAGACTCCTGATAATTACAGATGCTTCTCTCATGCTGAGCGGATCAACAAATAATGTTTTCTGATTTGTATAAACCACATAACCGGTAGGACTTCCCTTTGGCTTTCTCACAAAACGTATCTGCGTATAATCCACAGGCACATTGGAAGATTTTTTTGCTTTACTGAAATAAGCAGCAAGCCTGCTGCAAATAATTTTCAGATTTTCCGGCAATTCCTTCTTAGCAAAATTTCTCAGAATCACATGTGTGCCCCGAAATATCCGTGTATGAAACCACCAATCGTGTGGTTTGGCAAATCGCGTTGTGAGCAAATCATTTTCTCTACTGGTTCTACCGATAATTATTTCCCAATTTTCGTCAACCTTCAATTTTTTAAGCTTTATCTCTTCTCTCTTAGTTTCTTTGGTTTTACTTTTTTCTTCAATAATAAAATCTTCATCAATTTTTTGAATTTCTCTTTTTATTATCTCGATTTCATTTTCGGTTTTTGCAATCTGCCGGGCAATTATTTTTTTTCCATTTTTAGCTTTTTTATATTTCTTAAAATAATAATTGATATTTTGTTGAGCATTTTTCTCTGAAAACAAAACTATTTCAATTTCAGGGAATCCTTCAAGAAAATAATTTTTTAGTTTTATTGAATTCATGCCTTTTTTTATTTTATCAAAACTTGCTTTTAGAAGTTCAGCCTTTTGTTTCCAAATATTTTCTTCTTCTGCATCAGCAAGTTCAATTTTCAGTTTTTTTAGCTTCTTCTGTTTTTTTCGGATTTGTTTTTCTAAATGATTAATTTTTTTTTGCTTAAGTTTTTCATTCCTTCGTTTTAGGATGCCATCATAATAAAGATGTTCAAAGAAAAGATTAATTTGATTATAGTTATCCTCTTTTTGAGAATTTTCGATTATTTGTAAATTGGAATCGAATGAGATGGGAAAATGAATCTCTTCCAAAATATTTTTATATTTTGAATCCGGAATCATATATTTTGCACCCGGAAGAATCTGCCTTTGTTTATTTTCCGCAAAACTTATTTTTTTCCAGCAATCGATTATCACATTGTCCGATTTCGTGAAAATGAGATTCTGGAATCGGTTTATTAATTCAATAATTAGAAGATAGTTTTGTTTTTGATTGTAAATGTCAACCTTTGAAAACTCAAGTATTATAATTCTGTCTTTATCAGAAATATTAATCTTTTCCAATTTTGCCTTCGAAAGATGAGCATTGAAAATTACTAATCTTTTATCTGATAAAAAAGGTAATTCTCTCGATTCAGTAAAGAAACAGAAACTATCTTCAGAAGATAAATTGATCTGGAGAAATTGCCTTTCTTTTTGGAAAAAAATGGCAAACTGGTCTTCAAACCTTTTAATTTCTTTCACGATTATATTCAGGTTTTTATAATTATTAACCCATTCAGCCAAATATTTATATTTCATGAAATCCTCTGATGATTTAAGATGGGAAGATCTTTTTGAACAGGAAAAAAAGGGCTTTATTTTTGTCTATAAATTTAGCTCTAATAAATCTAATCGAGATAATATTCTTGACACTGAAAACATTCCTTTTATTTTCAAGTAAATAATATTGGAGGTAAATTAAGATGAAAAAAGTATTCTTTTTTTTAATGCTGATTATTCCGATTTTAATTTTTGCTCAGGATGAAGAACCCGCATCAGACGGGCTTAATATGGGTGGAGGAATTGGCACTGTTTTGATGGGTGGAGAAACATATTCACAAATCCGTTTTATGCCTGAACTGGTTTTGGGTAAATTCGGTTTAGGATTGGATATCGAACTCCTGATAGACAGCGAAGGAAACGTTCGGGAAGAAGATTGGGATGAATTTGAGGATTATGTAAATAAAATTTATTATTTACGTTATGGTCAGCGTGGTGATTCCTTTTATGGTAAAATCGGAGGATTTCCATATTATACTTTAGGTCACGGACTGATTATGAAAGATTACTCAAATATGTTAAGATATCCCCAGGTAAGACAGCTCGGAGTTCAGTTGGGAGGGAAACTTCCGTTTGCAGGTTTGGAACTGGAAGCATTTACTTCCAATATTACAGAAAATGATATTTTAGCTGGAAGAGTGGTCTCTGCACCCTTAAAAGAGATGAATCTTCCCATAATCAGTAATATTAAATTCGGTGCTACAATCGTTCATGATGCAAACCAGTATAACGGACTGCTCGATTCTGATGATGATAATTATGCTGATGTTTTTGATGATTTTCCTGATAATGAAAACTATCACAATTTGATAGATTACGAAATTGAATTCTATCAAAGTCTTTATGAAGAGCTTTTCCCGGATTCATCTCAAGCTTCTTTTGAAAACTGGTTTTATAATTCACCAACTTTGAATGAGCTGAGAAATCCATCTATGAGCGAACTTGGAGAAGAGGAAATTACAGTTTTTGGTGTAGATTATGAAATCCCATTATTTCAAACCGACCTTCTCTTTTTCAGCCACTATGGTGAAATGGCTCAAATCGTTGATCACAATATGGGATTCATCTTTCCGGGTTTTTATGCCAAATTCCTGATTTTCGATATGAACCTGGAATTCAGAATGTATCAAGATGATTTTATGCCTGCTTATTTTAATAATCTTTACGAAGAACAGCGAGCAGTTGTGTATGGTGACTCAGTTATCCTAAAAGAATCTTTGCTGGATTACACAACCGAATCCAAAGGATGGCATGCAAGTTTAACTTCTAATTTGTTCCGAGTTCTTTCATTAACAGTTACTTATGAAGATATGTATGGAGAAGATGAAAGAGTAAAATCTTTGTGGGGGAAACTTGCTTTCAATAACACATTCATACCCAAGCTAAATATTGCTGAGGTAAATTATTCTCAAACAGGTTTTGATAAACTTAAATATTTTAAAACACCTTCTTCTTTGATTGAAGGAAAACTTGGTTTTTCAATGTCTGCCAATACTGAACTTGTGGGAACTTACCAGGAAAGATATGTTGATCTGGATGGAAACGGAAAAATCAAAGGTAAAGATGAAACTATAAAAACCATGAATTTCGGCGTTGAATTCAGGTTTTAATAAAACTTCCGAAGTTTTAAAAACTTCGGAAGTTTCTTAAGGAAAATATGTTTGATCTCGGTTGGATTGATGCTCACTGTCATTTGAGTGAAGAAAGGATTTCAGTTAACCTGGAAAAAGAAATCGCTGAAGCATCCCAACTGGGAATAACCGGTTTCATTTCTTCTGCTCTCTGCAAAGAGGAATATGAACAAATTAAACTTCCGAAGTTTCAAAAACTTCGGAAGTTTACCAGATGGTGTGCCGGCATCCATCCATATTATGAAAAAAGCTCCGAAGAAGATTTTGACCATTTAGTTGAATTATGTGATAAAAAAAAAATAATTGCCATCGGTGAAATCGGTTTGGATGGGCGAAAAAATAATTCCGAATGGCAAAAAAAGATTCTCCTCAAACAACTCGATCTGGCAAAGAATTATGACCTTCCAGTTATCTTTCATACAGTAAAAAAATATTATGTGCTTTATAAAATTCTCAAACAGAACTTTCCTAAAGTGCGTGGGTTTCTGCATAGTTTTAACGCTTCTTTAGAAATCACAGAATTGTTCTCAAAGTATGATCTTGCATTCTCTTTAAATGCAAAAATTCCAAATACAAAAGTTCTCGAATTTATTATGAAAAGAGGATTTTTCTTTTTTGAAACAGATGCACCTTATCAAAAACCTGAAAACTCAAAAGATGATTTTAATCATCT
>CAYWPW010000177.1:0-4764 GCA_964460095.1 uncultured Candidatus Cloacimonadota bacterium | reverse complement strand
TATCTGTTATATTTTGCACATAGATCACTTCATAACCTTTGAATTCAAAATATCTTCTAACCACATCGAAAAACAAAAATGTTCGTGCATTTCCTATATGAAAATAGTTATAAACAGTAGGTCCGCAAACATACATTTTCACTTTTCCGGGTTCGATAGGAATAAATTCCTCTTTTTTTCGCGATAAAGAATTATAGATTTTCATACTTCTTTTACCTCTTAAAATATTAAAAATATCACCTCTTTGGAATAAAATTTTCTTATTGATTATAAGTCAAGTTTCTGATTTATTTAAGCTCAATCCGTGAACTATGAAAACTTGAGTTAAGTTCGCTTTAGCTGACTTGACTTAAGTTTTCTAATCCATTGAAACATTACAACTTAACTCATCAGTCAGTTGCCTGATAAGTCAAGTCTCTTGTTTATTTAAAGTCAAAATCGTTACTATTGTTCTTCCCGATTCTTTCTCATAATCAACAAAAGGCTGCAGTTCTTCAGATATTTTTTCATCTTTTGAATGCTCAACAATTATTTTCCCATCAGTATTCAATAACCCTTTTTCAAAAATTAATTCGATTGTCGAATTTACCAGATTTTTATCATAGGGAGGATCCATGAAAATCAAATCGAATTTCCCGGTTGTTTTCATCAGGAAAGAACCGACCCGTTTCTTATAAATTCTACAATCTTCCTCACATTTCAGTTTCCTGATATTCTGTTTTATTGTTTTGATTGCTTTATCGGAAAAATCTACAAATACAGCTTTTTCAGCACTTCTGCTCAAAGCTTCTAAACCCAGAGCACCACTGCCTGCAAACAGATCGAGCACCTTTTTATCTGCGCAATCATATAAAACGGAAAAGATGACTTCTTTTAAATAATCTGTAGTCGGACGTGCTGTTTTTCCGGGAACAGAAAATAAATTTGTTTTTTTATATCTACCTGTAATTATTCTCATTATAAAATCTGGAATGAAAGAAAAACTTAGATTTATCTGTTTTCTTCCTCATTTCTCAGTTTATCGAATTCGATATCGCTATACTTGTCCTGTTGAATGATTTTTTTGAATTCCAGAAATTGGGTATGTGGTAAGATTTGGAAAAACTTACATTCTTCGGGAGTAAATATTTTTTGAATCACACTCAGATATTGAGATTCAATTTCCGAAAATACTTTATTTTCCAATTTGTCAATTTTCTCCACTATCTCTTTTGATGGATTATCTTTCTTCAAATATTTGTAGATTAAGAGCGCATCCATCAGATGATTCTGAGATTCATAAAGTTCTGCTAAAGTTATTGTTGGAGTTGATTTTTTCCTTATCATTATTCATCTTCAAAACAAATTTGTTTTCTGAATTTATCGAGTGTTTTAGTACCAATTCCTTTTACTTCTAAAAGCTGATTAATATCACTGAATTTCCCTAATTTTTGTCTTAATTCAATAATCCTTTTTGCTTTGGAAGGACCGATTCCTATCAAGGTTATCAAGTCTTCTTCATAAGCTGTATTTATATTGATTTTTGTAATAATTACTTCTTGCTCGAAAAGCTCATTTTCTCCAAAATTCTTTTTCTCGTCTTCGAATTCATAAAAATAGTCTTTTATCTTCAGGAAAGTCTTTTCACCGATTCCTTTAATTTTCATCAGGTCTGCTCTGCTTCCAAATCCATTTTGTTCTCTAAAGGAAAGAATGTCTTTTGCCTTTTTCTCACCGATTTTGGGAATCGTTTTAAGCTCTTCCAAAGTAACTAAATTCAAATCATATTTGATTTCATAATCTTTTTCGAAGTTTATGCTATCCGCTGGAGTTGCATCTTCATCAGCGATTAAACCACTGAAATGTAAACTCAATCCCAAAAGGGCAAAAAAAACCAAGAATAATAGAATTTTTTGTTCGTCTTCGGTTAAGATGGAGTTAAGAAAATTTTTCATTCTTCTTTATAGATCAGATTCAAAACTGTTTGTCCGACGTAGTATAAAGATTCCGGTGAACATTTATCCGGTGTATCTTCTAAAGTATGCCAATAAGGATATTCGAAATCAATGATTAAAATTGCATTAAAACCAGCTTTAATCAGAGGATAATGGTCATCATAAATAATATTCTGGATCCTGGATTTAAAGACGGAAAATCCCAGTTCCTCTGCAATATTCCAAACTTCATTCACCAGATTTGGTGAATTATGATAAGAATAATAATCCAGGTTAATACTGAGATCAGCATCTCCGATCATATCGATAACAATAGCTTTTTCCGGTTTTGTACCGGAATAATTCTCAGCAAAATAAGTGGAACCAAGGCACCAGCTTTCATTATTACCATAACTTCCCATGTCTTCTAAATCAAAGAAAACAAAATCCATACCGAATTGTTTTGGTTCTTTTTTAGAAATTATCGAAGCAATTTCCAGGAGAACTGCCACTCCGGACCCAGCATCGTTTGCTCCGATTATGGGTGTGTTATGCAAAGTTTCATCTTCTTCTTTATCCGCCCACGGTCGCGTATCATAATGTGCTCCGAGCAGAATTCTTCGGCTCATGCGAGGATTGAAATGAGCTATTATATTTATACCCTCAATTTCCTTTTCATCAATCATCACTTCAAACTTCTGCTCTTCAATTGTAAATCCGTTTTTACTTAACGAGGATGTTATGTAATTCCGGCAAAGCTCAATTTCATCTGAACCCGGATAGCGAGGACCCAAATTGCACTGCTCTTCCAAAAAAGAGAAAGCTCTATTCTTATCGAATTCAGGAATAGATTTCTGGCAAGCCATCAAAACTAATAATAAAAATAATAATAATATTGCTCTTTTCATATTTCGTCCAACTAATATCTACAAAATAATTGGTATTTTTTCTGTCAATCTTGTTTTGAATATACGTGCCCAAACCTTGAAAAGGTTTAGAAGACTTTTCTTCCTGCTGAACCTTTTCAACGGTTTTTTAAACTAGCTTATTCTTGTGAAGTCTTTGATACTTAACAAGTTTATAACCGTTGTAAAACTTCACAAGTTTCAAAAACTTGTTAAATTTATCCCAACCGTGAAAGAGTCAAATAACAAATACCAAATTACAAATAAAAATCCAAAATCCAAATAACAAATCACAAATTAGAAAAAAGCTGAAAGAGACTTTTTCAGGATTTAACATAATTATCTTCATCTACAACAGGTTTTTCTCGAAATTGCAGTGAATAAAAAAGGTTGAAATTAATAAGCCTTTAATCTAACCCTTAGTTGTTTCAACCGTCTTGGTGTTGCATAATATTCCGACCGGGACGGTCGTCTCAAACATTTCCTTCAACCGGGACGGTTGAAGGGCCGATAGCCTTTATTATTTATTGCATAAAAAAGAATCCCCATTATTACATTCCGGGAATATATGGGGATTTCTAAAATAGTACAAGCAGAGCTATACTCTAAAATCTATCACGAAGATTTCTGCTATCTTATGAATCCAGTCTTTCTCATTTTCATGAAAATTATTATCTGCAACTGCAATTCTAACCAAATCATTTAAAATAGCTTTTCGTGCTTTCTCATTATATTCTTCTTTAAGTTCCCGAGCAATATTGAGAACGTTATCAACTACGAGCTCGGTTCCGCCTGCTTTCAAATCTTCATCAACCCATTTCCAGGCTTTTTCGATTTCATCGATTACATCATCTCTTTGCTCGGGCCACCATTCCACAACGCAATTTACGATTGAACCCTTTTCAACATCAGAAAGTTCGTTATCTGTTAAACCTGCAAAAGCAATGTAAAGATAACCAAAATAACTTCCATTCGTCCATTTTCTTTCCGCCATTTTTCAACTCCTTTTGTAATTTTACCTCTTATTTTTTCTCGAAAATTAATATAATGTTTTTAAAGTCAATAATTTTATCTATTCCTCTCTAAATTTCACTCGAGTAAAAAAAACTTCCGGAGTTTTGGAAACTTCGGAAGTTATTTCTTGAATATTCTTGATTCGCTCCGAGTCAAGTTCATTCATATGAACCTTGAAAAGGTTTATGAGAATTCTCTTCTTGCTAAACCTTTTCAATGGTTTCTTACATTACTAGATTTAAACCGTTCGGAAGGTCGGGAAAAGCAAGAAGTTCGAAAACCGTTCCGAAGGTCTATTTCAACAGAACTTGTCCGCCATTATTTTAGGAGGATCATCTTACGAACATAATTCCCTTTGGTTGTTCGCAGTTTGTAATAATAAACTCCGGTTGATACTTCTTTGCCGGATTCATCTTTGCCATTCCAGTTGTAGATCAGCAGTTCATCTCTGGGGATGGATAAATTTGAAAATATTGTTTTTATCTTTTGACCTTTAACATTATAAATGCTCAATTCTCCGATGCAGCTTTCTTTCATTATAAAGCTTATTTCTGTATTAGGGTTAAAGGGATTGGGATAGTTCTGATGAAGACCGTAAATACCCGGAATCTCCGGTGAACCTGGTTCTTCTCCCTCTTCAGGAATTATTAGTGAAATTGGACCGTAACTTTCTGTTTGCCCGGAATAATTGATGCTTTCGAGCCAGTACCAGTATTCTGTGTTTTCCATTAGTTCCGATTCATCTTCATAAATGTAATCTATGGGTTCGGATGTTGTACCTGCTCCGAAAATCATTTCTAAATTTATCTGGATTGCTTCTTCAAAGATATCTGTTTCTCCACGATAAATATTCCAGCCTGCATTACTTGTTTCAGACTGGGTCGTCCAACACAAAATCGGAATATCATTTATGTATTGTGCTGTGAAAGTAG
>CAYWPW010000176.1:0-4770 GCA_964460095.1 uncultured Candidatus Cloacimonadota bacterium | reverse complement strand
AATTACTCTCTCAAAGATTTGAATTTATTTGCGAGTTTGGATGATAATGATTTTTCCATAGAAATTAAAGATAAAAATGATGGACTTTCTATCAAGAGTTCTGGAAATTTGGAAAACAGAACGCATAGAACAAATCTTAAATTATCCAGATTTGATTTATCGGATTTTACAGGAAAAGCTGCTCTGCCATTGGTTTCAGGTAATATGGACATTTCCGGGAATTGGGACAGTTTAAAAGCTGTTTCCAACATTCGAGTTTTTGATCGTGATTTCGGAAAGTTTGATGGTAGCTTTAGAACTGAATTCACACTCGATTTAAAGAAAAATATATCTCAGTTTCTTCTTAAAACCAACAACGCAAAATACAATTATGAAGCATTGGATATCAATATTCTCGCTGAAGGAACATCAGATAGTATTCACACGAAACAGTTCACAATTAACGAGGACTTGAATCTAACAACCTGGTTAACTGTAAAACCAGAATTCCGTTATGGAATCAGTTTGAATGCTGAAAAAATAGAAATAAAAAACTATCTGAAATATTTTACTAATTCATATTTTGCAAAAAACGTGGATGGTTTTACTGATGTTGCAATTAATTATGATTCTAATCTGGACGGAAATATTTCCGGAGAAATTAATGTTGAACAATTAAATCTGAAATATTCGGATTTTAATGATATTGATGCCAAGCTCAAGTTTTTGGGAAATATATCAAAACTAGAAATTTTAAATTGTACTCTGAATTCTAACAGTTCGAAGATTATTGATTTGAAAGGAAATATTTCTCTTTTTCCGGAAATTGAAGTGCAAACATCTGGAAAAATCAAAGATTTGGATTTCAATAAGATTTTTAAAAGTTCAAATATTTTTGGAAATCTTAATGCTGATATTTCATTTAATCACAAAAATGGAAAAAATAAATTAGAGATTGATCTTCTCGGAAAAAATATCGTGTTTAACGATTTGCAAGTCGATTCTATAGAATTGTCTATCATACAAGAAGACAGTTTGTTAACAATTTCAAAGTTGTCTGTTAAACGAGAAAATGAATTTAATCTTCAAGGTAATGGAGCGATTGGGTATATTTTTTGGAATAATATAAATTATCCTGATTCAAATTTTGTAAAATTAGATTTTAATGGTGATTTATTTAAACTACTTTCAAATCAGATAAAGTTTGTTGAAAGTGGTGATTCTGAATGCGATTTTACATTCGAGCTTAGTATGAAAGAAAATGGACTCTCAATTAGGGAAGGATCCTTTAGTATTTCCAAAGCAAGTTTACAGGTAAAGAATCAATTGGAAAAAATCGATAAAATAAAAATCGAATTCGATATTTCTGATAATCAGTTGAATCTAAAAAAATGCAAAATGAGGATGGGTGAAGGAAAAATATATATAAGAAATATAATTGAGAATGATGACAGAAATTTCCTTTTAGGGAATCTTGATTTAGGAAAATTTCTTCTCAGAACTTCCCAAAATGGAATTCTTATCAATATCCCCAAATATGTGCCTTATAATTCTGTGGTGAATGCAATTATCAAAGGACGTGATGCAGTTGAACTTTTAGTTACAGGTCCTTTTGATGATATAAAAATTATTGGTGATATTCATTTTTCTAATGGAGCAGCAATATATCCATCAAATACGGAAAATCTTTTAAAACTATTTACGAAAGTTACTGATTTCAATGCTAAAGAAAGATGGGGAAATCTCACCAAACCTGAACAAGTAGAGGAACAACCTGAAGAAAAAAGGAATTTACCGTTCTACCTCGATTTAATGCTCTATTATGAGGATAATTGTCATTATGTTACATATCCTGTAAATTTATTGGTTGATCCGGAGAGTTATCTGCATTTGCAATATTATGATGGAAAGTTCAGAATTCCGGAAGCTTTTTTTACTTCTGAAGAAGGTTCGGCAGATTTGTTTGGTACTAATTTTGAAGTAGAGTTTGTGCAGGTTCGAAGAAGCAAATATCAAAAAGCAGTTCAAATTTCCGGAAGTTTTTTCAAAAAAGCTTCTGACGGTTCATTGATTACTTTAGAAATTATTAATGTGAGAGATGAACAGATAGGTTCTCTGGGTGCTTTACAATATGATTTGAGAAGTGATAATATTGAAGATAAAAGCGTTGTAAGTATTCTGTCAAGATTAAGATATGGAAGGGGAATAGATGAAATTTCAGATTCGCAAAAAAGAACATTATTGCAAGATCCTTTTATCGAACTTGCAGGATTGAGTATAAGTAATATTTTTATCGATCCCATAATTTCTCCCATTGAAAACAAAATTCGGCAATTATTCAGATTGGATTATTTCTTTCTTCAGACTGATATTATTCAAAATATATTTGCCAGATATTACAATGACAAAAATCTTACTGATGATTTGATTTTGACAGAAGGACAAGAGAAAATTTCAGAATCCGGATATGATATGTTTTTGAATAATCTGACAATCGGAATGGGTAAATATATTTCCGGTAATCTCTTTTTGGATTACATTGCTCATTTCCAAAGACCGGAAGGTTTAGCAGTTTCGTCTGAAATGGGAGTTTATCACAATTTATCTTTAAGATACGACTTGCCCTACAAATTCAAGTTGGCTTTGAGATATCATATTTTACCTTTTGAAGAGCAAAATTCCTATGAAATTATGCTGGAAAGGTCATTCAGATTTTGGTAAAGTTAAACTGGTTGAATTGGTTGAACTGGTTGAACTGGTTGAACTGGTTGAACTGGTTGAAATAGTTGAAATAGTTGAAATAGTTGAATTGGGAAAAGACTTTAAAACTACTCGTTCCCAAAGCCCTCTTTGGAAATGTAACAAGAAATTTTTTTCGCATGTTTCAAGGGTTCAAAAATTATTCTCTGTTTGTAAAAAAAATATTTGACAACAAGTTTATTTTTTTTCCTTATAGCATTGTATTTCTCTTTAGTAGTTTGACGCTCTCTTCATTCAATCTATTTTAAAGGAGGAAGATATGTTGTTCATTATCTGTAAGAACAAGTTCGTGTAGTTATTTTAGATTTTAATTTAATAACTAGAAAATACAAATCTCCTTTTTTATAAAAAGCGTTATGATGTATTATTCTTATTGTTTTATAAATAAGAATTCAATTTCGAAAATCAATACAGTCATTTTTTTTCTGGCTGAAAATCATAAACCATTCTCATTAGAAAAATAACTTGCAGTATTTTATACTTTAGCTAATGGGAAGTACAAAAACAAATTTATAATGGGGGAAAGATGAAAAAGATTTTTTTATTGTTACTTGTACTTGTTTTCTGTGCAAGTATTCTGATAGCGGATATAATTTATGTTGGTCAGGGTGAATCTATACAGAATGCTATAAATAGTGCAGATCCGGGGGATATAATTATTTTATTAGGGTCATACTATAACATATCAGAAACTCTAACTATACCCACTGACGATTTGACACTAAAAAGTAATTATATAAATCCTGAATATTGTATAATTGATGGTGGTAATGTAGTTAGTATAATACATATTAGTGATGTTATTGGATTTACATTAGAAAATATATGCATACAGAACGGATATACTAACGAAGAGGCTAAAGCAGCCGGGATAACATATATTCATTCTTGGGGAAACGAAATAAATAATTGTATAATTCGTGATTGTAATGGATATCTTGATTGTCTCAGTGGTGGAATTTATTGCTTTAATAGTTCTCTTACTATCTCAAATTCAATAGCGGAAAATAATTCATCGGATGTTTATGGATTTATTGATTTCCGATCTACAGTAAGTGGTTTTCAAGAAGATTTGATTATATATGATTCAGTAATCTCAAACAACCAAGGAAGATATTGTGGTGGTGTTCGCGGTATCTCATATCATGGTCATGCAAACGTGGTAATAGATCATTGTCTATTTTTTAATAATACTGGAACAAGTGATATTGGAACTGGTGCAATTAGCTGGGGTGGGAACGCTGGTTCTACTATGCCAAATGAATATATTGAAATAACTAATACAACTATTTCTGATAATTCAGGTTATGTATATGGCGGAATAAATATAAATAGTAATAATGCTTATCGCATTGATTTAAATGTAAATGATTGTATAATTTGGGGAAATTCTGGTCAACAAATACCATATAACGATCTCTATACAACTGTTTCTTATTCTGATATTCAAGGTGGTTATACAGGTATTGGCAACATCGATACTGATCCATTATACGATGATCCAGGGAATGGATTATATTCACTTCAATGGAACGAGCAACATATCAGCCCATGTATTGACTCGGGCGATCCGACAATTATCGACCCTGATGAAACACCTTCAGATATGGGTGCATTTAGAGCAGTAGATCATGACTTTAAACTGACAACAGCACAACATGACCGTTATCGCTACCGCTCTTTCCCTGTAATAGATAGAGATTATATGTTGCAGGGATTTGAGACTACATATATCTGTGCACCTGTAGAAGAACAAACTGAGTATTTCAGAATTTTCGATCAATGGAATAATGAAAAAGTATGGGATGGAGAAATTTGGGATCCAGATGGAGATCTAGAAACTATAGATTCAGTTAAGGGCTATAAAATTAAAACAACCAGTGATGTAGAGATTCCAACATCAGGACGAACATTGCCTGAGAATACACAAGTAGATCTTGTTGCAGGATATAACTGGGTTGGCTATTTCGTGAAAGAATCTATGGGCATTCAAGATGCATTCCAGGATATCTGGGATCACATTTTATCCGT
>CAYWPW010000175.1:0-4779 GCA_964460095.1 uncultured Candidatus Cloacimonadota bacterium | reverse complement strand
TATGACCATTTAACTTTAGCTTCCGTAGAAAATATCCAGTCTGTAGAAGAGGAAATTGTTAGCCAATTAAATCATATTTTTAACTATCCTAATCCCTTCAACCCCTCAACCACAATTTCTTTCTCGATTATCGAAGACAGTAATATTGAATTATCTATCTACAACATCAAAGGGCAGAAAGTGAAACAGCTTCTCAGAGATCAGCTTACTGCAGGTCAGCATTCAGTAGTTTGGGATGGGAGAGATGAAAAAAATCAACCAGTTGGTAGTGGAATTTATTTTTATCGATTATTGATCGATGGTAAATCTAAAGCAAGCAGGAAGATGATTTTGATGAAGTAATAGAATACAAAAACGAAGAATAAAAAACAGCTCAACATCCTGAGCTGTTTTTTTCATAGAAGAATAAACAATTTCATAATAAATACAAGTTAACTTAACATATTCAATCCCAATATTAATTATATTAATTTTATGCTTGACAATATTAATATCGAAAATAATTTCGCTCCAGAATTTGGAGGTTAGAAATGAATAAACGTTTAAAACAATGTCCGGTGTGCAATTCTACTTTGGAAATAGTAGAATATCGTTGCCCCAACTGCGAGACTTCAATTAAAGGTAAATTCGGAGTGGGAGATTTTGCAGCTCTTACTCCTACGCAACAAGAATTCGTGAAGGTTTTCGTTTGTTGTCAGGGCAATATTAAAGAAGTGGAGAAATCCCTGAAAATATCCTATCCTACAGTGAAAAACAAATTAGCAGATGTATATGCGATTCTCTGTCCCTCAAAAAAACAGGAAAGAACAGTGATTTCCGAAGACATCCTGGTTGAGATTGAGAAGGGAAATCTCACTGTGGATGAAGCAATCTTAAAAATAGAACAAAGGAGCTAATCATGAAAAAGTTAGACAAAGTGTTTGAATTTGAAACAAAAAGCAACCTGAAGGTAGAATTTTACTCGAAAAATATATCGTTAAAGGTAATTGGTTGGGAAAATGAAACTTCAGAATTACAAGTAAAATTCGAGCTTGAACAAGCTGGAAACAAAGAAATTAACATCGAAAAAATCGTAGAAACAGATTTCAATCCAAAAGAAAATAAGTTAAATATCAAAATCAATGTACCCAAGGATGTGAAGATTAAACATGCGGAATTAATCTTGAAAGTTCCCACTCTAACAGAAATAAATTCGGAAATAAAAAACGGTGCAATTTCAGTTCAGAATTTATTTGGGAATCAAATGCTACACACTGTAAACGGAGCTATCAAGCTGGATCATGTGAATGGAAATATGATTTGTAAAACTGAAAATGGAGCAACTAAAATTATTGAATGTAAGGGCGATGCAGATATTTTCACTGAAAATGGTGCGATAAAAATGATTAAATGCGATGGAGCTCTGAAACTGAAATCTAAAAATGGGGTGATAAAGATAGTTGAATCAAAAGGCATATTAAAACTCGAACATAAAAACGGCATGATTCGGATTTTGGATGCGGGATTCGAAAAGGCAGAAATAATTAATGAAAACGGCGGCATCTATTATGAATTCAATCCAATAGAAAAAGGGAATTTCAGGTTTGAAAATAATAATGGAAAAGTTCATCTTGTTATTCCTGAGGAAATTCCATATAAGATCGAAGCACGAAACAGGATGGGAAAATTTCATGTGGGACTGCAGGGAAATTATGAACGTCATCAGGAAGGAAATGAGCAAATTCTTAAAATGATAAAAGGCTCAGGAAACGTTAATATCTCAGCAAGAAATAGGATGGGAAGTATTCTGCTGGTCAATTCTAAAGGTAAAACAAAAAGTTTTAATTTCAGTTTTGTGGGAGATATCTTCGATAAGACTCTGGATAAGATTCCTGAAGAATATCGTGAGCAAGCGCGAAAAGGTTTTAATAAGGCAAAAGCCAAATTGAAAAAAATTAATGTGCCGGACATAAACTCGATTGTTTCTGAAGTAATAACTGATATTCAGCATGAATGCCAAAATGTCCAGGATACGTTTTCCACTGATGAATTCAAAGAAAAAGCTGAAGAAGAAATTGCCAAAGTGATAGATAAGGTAAAAGAAAAAGTTCGAAATAAAGAACTTTCCGAGCAAGAGAAAGAAATGGTAAATGAGCGAAGTCGATTGAAAATTCTGCAAATGCTGCAAGACGGAAAGATCACAGCAGATGAAGCTGAAAGATTGATAAAGGTAATGGAGAAACAAAATGGATGAAAAACGAAAAATAATAGATCTGGTTTCTCAGGGTAAAATTTCTGCTGAGGAAGCAGCTAAACTTTTACAAGCTCTTAATCCCAAATCAAAAGTTATCAAAAAAGGAAAAAGATTAATTTTACAGGTGAAAAAAGAAGGGGTTGAAAAACCTAAAGTTAACCTTGCCATACCATTGAACTTAGCAAAAATTGGTTTGAGTTTCTTATCTAAGAATGGCAAAATAAATGCTTCTTTCGGAAATTCCAATTTTGATTTTTCTTCAATAAACTGGAAAGAGATAATTGAAATGGCAACTTCCGAAGAGATTGGAGAGCTTTTATACCTGGAAGTTGAGGAAGATGATGGCTCGATAACTTTAGTTCGAGTTTTCGTGGAATAAATTCATTTTCAACTCACCAGCCGTCGTCAAGACTATGGCTTGGCAAGCGGATTTACACAGATAAACACGGATAACGAATTCACTGAAACAAATAGATCAAGAAAAGCAACCTTGAAAATGGTTTGCAATCAGAGGAATTCTTTAAGTTAGACCTTTTCAATGGCAATATTTTAAACTTCACAAGTTTCAAAAACTTGTGAAGTTTTAAAAGAAATCATAAATTTGTTAAGTTTCAAAAATTTCACAAATTAAAAATTATTTAATAATCCTTGAAAAGGTTCAGTCAGCTGAAAAGCTTTTGAAACCTTTTCAAAGTTTACGATGCAAACAATAATCTTGACACAAATCTTACTAAAATTCATTCGAAGAAAAGAATGTTTTGAGGGATTTAATGAAAAGAATTGTTTTGCTAATTATTATTTTTTTGATAAGCTCGATTTCATATTCTCAGAATCTTGATGAGAAAAAAGAGCATCTTGAAGAGCTGAAAGAACAAATTGAAAATCAAACGGAAATAATTCAAAAAACTGAACAAGATAAAATAAAGACTGAAAAAGACCGCGATGGATTTGAAGATAAAAAGAAGGATGCAGATTCCAAAATAAAAAAATTACAGAAAACCCAGAATGAAGCAAAAAGAGAAGTTGAAAGAAACAAAACAGACCTGAATATAACTGGAGAAAAATTATCTCAAAATAAAACAAAATCAGAAATATTTGATTTCTTATGTGAGTTGGAATTTAATAAATTATCTGAATCTCATTTTAAAGGAATGATATCTCCTGAATATGAAATTGACAGTAAGCTTATTTCATCATTGATTTTACAGACAATACAAGAGAAAGAAGAATATGATAAACAGGTTTCCAAATTTGATAGAATAAAAACAAATTTAGAGAAAAAGCAGAAAAAAGATGAGAAATATTACCTGGATGTTAAATGGTCAAAAACTGTTACACTGAAAAAGAAAAAGCAATATTCCCAAAAAGTAGATGAATTAGAGAAAGACATCGTGATGCTGCAAGAAGAAAGAAAAGCTGCTGAAAAATGGAAATTTGAATTGGAAAGAGAAGCAAAAGCTTTAGATGATTTGATAGCAAAATTGCAGGCAGAAATTGTAGCTCCGGATTATTCATTCCAATTTTCCACTCCTAGATTGATCTGGCCGGTTCAAGGAGAAATTCTGAAACATTTTGGTGAACAAAAAGGTGATTTATATAATGTTACGATTTTTAATAATGGCATCGATATTGGAGTGGATAAAGGTGCTGAAGTTGTGTGTGTGGAAGAAGGAGTTGTTGCCTTTGCAGAGCGTTATGGAAATTCAGGTAAAATGGTGATAATCGACCATAAAAACGGATTTTTTTCTTTGTATTCTCACAACAGTGTTTTGCTGGTTTCCAAAGGTGATAATGTCGAAAAAAATCAGGTGATTGCTCTTTCCGGTTCTACCGGTTTGGTGGAGCAGCCGGTTTTACATTTTGAGCTGAGAAAAAGAGGAACTCCGGTAAATCCCCTGGAATACCTGGAGTTAAAGTAGTATAAATAATAACATCATATTTAGTGTTTATCTGTAAAGTTGATTTTAACGATAAAATGTGACTTGACTTATCCGGCAACTGCTGGATGAGTTAAGTTGGATATGTAGATTATGAAACCTTAAGTCAAGTCAGCAAAAGCTAACTTAACTCAAGTTTTCTTAGTTTACGGACAGGCACTACTTTATTTCTTCAAACTCACCCAACTTTTTGTTTTTTCTAACTTCATCCCAAAGGAAATATCTACCGTTCATTACAATGTAAATCCCCGCAGGAAGTATCTGGACAAAGGCTATCGCACTACCAAGATTGAAAAGCCCGTCCGAACTTCCAAAAGTGTACGGCACCATTGCACCGGTTATCACAATGGTTTTGTTCTCCACAATTTCTGCTATTATCCTGGCAGTTTCAACCATTGTGTCGGTTCCATGTGTAACAACTATCCTGTTTTCCTTTGCATTCCTGCAATTCCTGGCTATAGTTTCTCTATCGTCTTCGCTGATCTCATTGCTGTCCACCATCATCAAAGTTCTAATATTAACGCTTAACCTTGATCTTCCCAGTTTAAGCATTTTATGAACATGAGATTCAGAGAAATAGAGCTCACCTGTAATTTCGTTATACTCTTT
>CAYWPW010000174.1:0-4813 GCA_964460095.1 uncultured Candidatus Cloacimonadota bacterium | reverse complement strand
GATTCCTGAAATGTTCTCTTAATTCAGGAGGAGGTCCGAATTTGTTTTCAAGAAAGCTTCTCTTTCTAAGTTGAATTAACCCGAATGTGCCGATAAAAGCTAAATTAAATGCTAATGATATAATAACAATAATGGTTAAAGCTCGTTTTGACATTATTTCACTCCTTCAAAATAACTATACAAAGTTTCCTCTCCGAATTCCAATTCGCTGTTTTGCTTGGCTGAAAAAGCGATATCACCCAACAGTATTCCAGAATAAAATGAGAACAGCACTGAAGCTGCAATTGAGAATTTGAAGATATATTTATTGAGAAATCCTCGATTTTTTTCTAATGAAATTTCACGCACAGAAGCTAAGATTCTCTGGTTCAGATATTCAGGAACTTCGTTATTTTTGTAGGAGGAAAGAAATTGATTGATAGAGTTCAATTCTCTGATTTCATTCTGGCAGAACCTGCAGTTTTTCAGATGTTCTTTGATTTCTTCAAAATCTCTTTTAGATAATTCTCCATCGATGTAAGCATTTAGTTTTTGAAAATAACTGCATTGTTTTTTGTCGCTCATTTCTATCTCCTCTGTTTTTAGCCGCTAAGAACGCGAAGTAACGCTAAATGTATTTTTTTATATTCGTGCTTCTTTGTGAACTTCGTGGCTAATCATTTTATCTCCTCTATTTTAAAAGACAAAATCTTCTTTCATATCCTGCGATATTATTTTTTTCAGTTTCTTTTTTGCCCTCACAAGCTTTGAATCTACAGCAGAAATCGTAGTTGATAAAGTTTTCGCAATTTCTTTATAACTCATTTTCTGATAAAATTGCAATTCTAATAAAACCGCATATTTTGGTGGTAGTTTGCTGAAAGCTTTTTTCAGGATTTCATTTTTTTTATTGTTGGGATTCTGGTCATTTTTTTGAGTTTCATTATAAATCATCTGTTCCCGTGTGAGGTTTTTTTTCTTTTTCCTTGATTTTATCAGGTTCAGGGCTTTATTATAAGCTGTTTTATAAAGGTAGGACTGATAAGCATTTTCATTGATATTTTCCATTTTATGATAGAAGGCTATAAAAACGTCTTGTAAAATATCTTCTGCATCTTCCTGATTACGCAGGATTTTCAGAAGATAATTTAATATTCTTTTATTATTCTCTCGAAGAATAAATTCAAATTCCAATCTATCCATAACTTTGCTGAAATCTCCTTCATACACTAAGACAAAACTTATGAAAAATTCCTGCGTTTTTATGAAAAGGAATTTCTTATTAATAAAATCCTTGCCAGCCAAAACCCCTATTTTTTTTTTGAACAAATTTGATATGAATTAAGAAGGTGTATTATGTCAAGAGTTTGTGATGTTTGCGGGAAAGGTCCTTTAACTGGAAATCATAGAAGCCATGCTTTGAATGCTACCAAAAGGAAGTTCTATCCCAATCTAAGAAAAATTAAAGCCGAAATCGACGGCAAAGTTAAGCGAATCAAAATTTGCTCCTCTTGTTTGAGAGCAAATAAAGTTAAAAAAGTTGTTTGAAAGAGAAGACCGATTCCGGTCTTTCTCTTTTTCTTTTTCCCGATTTTATCCAATTTATCAATTTATAAGCCAGACGCAGATTAACACAGAGTAATTATGATTGTTTATGAAAAAGGAATATCCAATATCCAATTCAGCCTTCACCAAGATACATCTCGGCAGGCAGGGAATAATCAATAATGAAGGAAAAAAGTCAGTGAAAGTCTGTGGCAAAAAACAATTAGATGGAGAGCAAAATGCAATTGATTGTCGAGAAAATCAATTTTCCGGCAGGATGTAACATTATTTTTGGAATGTCTCATTTCATCAAAACAGTAGAAGATCTTTATGAAGTTTTGATTAATAGCATGCCAACAATTAAGTTCGGTTTAGCTTTTAATGAAGCTTCCGGTCCTTGCCTTGTCCGTAAAGAAGGAACCGATAATGAATTAATGGAAATAGCAGTTGAAAACCAGAAAAGAATCGGTGCGGGACATAGTTTTCTGATTATTCTTAGAGATGCATTTCCCATTAATGTTTTACAGGCAATAAAAGGCTGCAGAGAAGTTGTGAATATTTTTTGCGCTACTGCCAATAATGTAGAAGTTGTTTTGGCAGAAACTGAGCAGGGAAGAGGTATTCTGGGTGTGATTGACGGTTTTTCTCCTAAAGGAATTGAGATTGATACAGACATCACTAACAGGAAAAAATTCTTAAGAGATATTGGTTATAAGAGATAAGTAGTCTAAACTTGTTGAACATTTTTCACACAGAATAGGGAATTAACCATGCGAACATTTCTTGCTTTAGAGTTACCAGAAGAGATTAAGATGCAATTATCTAATATTACGGAAGAACTCAGAGCTTTTCATCCACAAGGCATCAAATGGATTGAACAGGAAAATATTCACATTACCCTTCAGTTTATCGGGGAAACCAAAACGCAGGATATTACTGATATTTCTAACTTCCTTAAAAAAGAATTTTCACAGATTTCAAAAATTATGTTTTCTTCTCCATCGCTGCAAATTGTGCCAGGGAGAAATCCTCGCATTATCTGGATCCATCTTGAAACAGAAAATAAAGAAATTTATAGAATCTCGAAAAACATTAAATTATATTTGCAAAAACTTGGTTATTCTCTAGATAAAAAACCACTTAGATTTCATATAACTTTAGGAAGAATAAAAAAAAGATTGCCAGATTTTTTCATTCAAACTGTTTTAACCAAAGAAATTCTATTTTCGGAAATTGAGGTAACAGAAGCTACATTTTATCAGAGTATTTTGCGTCCGCAAGGTCCGGTTTATAATGGAATTACAAATTATATATTTTCAAAGGAGTGATTATGGTGACGAAGGATAAAAATTCAGCATTAAAAACAGCAATGAACCAACTGGAAAAACAGTTCGGAGTTGGCACAATAATGAGGTTTGGCGATAAACCAAAAGTAAAAGTAGGCGTTATTCCAACCGGTGCCATCAATCTTGATGCAGCACTTGGAATCGGTGGAATTCCCAAAGGTAGAGTTACTGAAATCTATGGACCTGAAGCTTCCGGGAAAACTACTCTTGCATTACATATTCTGGCTGAAGCTCAAAAGCTGGAAGGTGTGGCTGCTTTTATTGATGTAGAACATGCATTGGACCCGGTTTATGCTGCCAAGATAGGAGTTGATACTGAAAATATGCTTCTCTCTCAACCGGATGGTGGAGAGCAGGCATTGGAGATTGTAGAGACATTAGTTCGCAGTAGTGCAATTGATTTAATTGTGATAGATTCTGTGGCTGCGCTTGTTACGCGTGCAGAAATTGAGGGCAGCATGGGAGATACTCATGTTGGTTTGCAAGCAAGATTAATGTCTCAAGCTCTCAGAAAACTTACAAGTATTATCAGCAAATCCAATACAGCAGTAATATTTATCAATCAAACCAGGATGAAAATCGGAGTTCCTGCCTATGTGAATCCTGAAACTACAACTGGCGGAGTGGCATTAAAATTTTATTCTTCCGTGCGTATCGAGGTGAGAAGAATAGGTTCCATCAAAAAAATTGGAGCAGAAGCTGAAATTGTTGGTAATAGAACCAGGATAAAGATTGTGAAGAATAAATTTGCACCTCCATTCAAAAATGTGGAAGTTCCAATTATTTTCGGTCAGGGGATTTCCGGCTTAGATATTCTTATTAATATTGCTGCTCAGAATGATATTATCAAAAAGTCCGGTTCATGGTTTTCTTATGGAGATACGAAAATCGGTCAGGGAAGCGAGAAAGTGAAAGAATTTCTAAATGAGAATGATGAAATTATGCAAGAAATAGATACTAAAGTAAGAACTGTTCTGGGGTTGATAAAATCATCTGAAGATGAAGATAAAGATCAAGAGTAAATCAAAAACTATTTCTTTCGTTTTTGCAGACGATGAAATTTGGGGGATTTTACCAGATAAAATCCTCTATTTTTTTTCTTTGAATTCTCATACTCAAATAGATTTAAATCTTAAGAAATGGAGAGAGTTAAAAAAGGAAATCGAAAAATTTGCCTGGAACAAACTACTTAATTTTCTTTCTTATCAGGAAAGGTCTGTTGGGGAATGTAAAAACTATTTGAAGCAAATACCGCTGAAAACGAATTTGATTGAGAAATTAGTGCAAAAAGCGATGTCTTTTAATTATATAAACGATTCCAGATTTGCTGAGCTTTTTGTTGAAAGTTTGATCGGGAAAAATAAAAATATTCGTGAAATTAAAAATAAACTTTTTGAAAAACAAATTATAGAAAAGATAATTAACGAAACAATTGCAAAAGTATATTCAAAAGAAAAGCAGGATGAAATATTAGCAATAAATGTGGAAAAGGCTTTAATGCGATTTTCTAAGTTTTCGGATAAAGAAAAAATTGAGAAAACTTTGAACTATTTAACTCGAAGAGGTTTCTCATATTGGGAAGTGAAAGAAAAAGTAGAAGAAAAAATTTAGACGCAGATTAACACAGATTCATTATGATAAATTATGAAATGAATATTTTGGATAAAAAAGTCGGTGAAAGTCAGTGGTAAAAAAAAGGAGTTTAGATGAACCAAATAAAAGTAAAAGATATTGTAGCTCATTTTCATAAAATCGCAAATCCGGGATTGGCTTATGGATGGGATAATGTTGGTTTCCAACTGGGAGATGCAGAAGCAGATGTAAAAAAGATTTTGTTAACTTTGGATGTTACGGAAAATGCGATTAATAAAGCAATCAAAGAAAAAGCGGATTTGATTATTTCTCATCATCCTTTTATTTTTAAACCAATAAAGAAAATCACG
>CAYWPW010000173.1:0-4817 GCA_964460095.1 uncultured Candidatus Cloacimonadota bacterium | reverse complement strand
TAATCCACCCCTTATGGAAATATTCTAAATAGAAAAGCTAAAATTCCAACCAGGAAAATGTCTGTTTTCCAAGATATGTAAGATCCTGACCAGTATACATTCTAAGTTTAATTTCATTTAAATCCAACCTTAAAATTAACATAGCTGAAATTGGTAAAACTTGGATAAGTGTCAAATAAAAAATAATTTAACTATATCAAATAAATAATTTAGTTTATGAAAAGTTGATTGAAATTTAGTATAGAGAAGCAGTTCGTATGTTGCCCAGCTATCATACAACTGTTGTTGAACAAAGCAGCAGGTTTAGTCATAATTGATTCTCCCAAAAATATTATTTGGAGATTGTTTTTGGTGTACTTTTTGTCAAATAGATTTTTCAGTAGCAGATGTTAACATTAACATATTCTGCAATTTAGAAATTATAACCTTTTGAACAACTTATTCTTATTTCTTCAACCCAAAGTAAATCTCTTTTTTAAAATGTTAATGAAATTTTTCTATTGCTACATCAAACCAAGTCCTTTGGCTATTCCATCTCCATAGGCTTTATCTGCCTTACGGAAATGAACAACCATCTTTTGCTGGATTTTCTTGGGTACATTTTTTAGAGGTTTGATAATGTTTTCGATCAATTCCCGCTGTTGCTTTACAGACATTAATCTAAAAAGATTACCAGGTTGAATGTAGTCATCATCAACACCGCGCTTTTGCTCGTAGCGATCTGCAGCACCGGAAATTTTCAAAGGCGGTTCATTAAATGAAGGAGCTTCTTTGGGTCCATCAAAGCTGTTAGGTTCATAGTTCGGTCCGGGTCCATTATTATCATCGAATCTCATTAAGCCGTCACGTTGATACGGATTTTGAACTTTGGTTGCATGAGGAACATTGATCGGTAGGCGTTCATAGTTTACACCCAGACGGTAACGGTGAGCATCTGTATAAGAAAAGATACGTGCCTGCAGCATCTTGTCGGGAGAAAAAGATATACCGGGAACTACATTTGAGGGTGAGAATGCTGCTTGTTCAACTTCAGCAAAATAGTTTCTTGGATTTCGATTCAATTCCATTACGCCAACTTCGATGAGAGGATAATCTCCATGTGGCCAGACCTTGGTAAGATCGAATGGATTCCAGCGAAAGTTATCTGCTTCTATTTCCGGCATGATTTGAATAGAAAGTGTCCACTTGGGATAATCACCTTTTTCAATTGCTTCGAATAGCTGGTGTGTATGAAAATCAGGATCTTCACCTGCAATTCTACCGGCTTCCTGCGGTGACATACATTGGATACCTTGTTGGGTTTTGAAATGGAACTTCACCCAGAATCTTTCGTTTTCAGCATTAATAAAGCTGAAAGTGTGACATCCATATCCATTCATGAAAGGAATTCCTTTGGGTATTCCTCGATCTGAAAAAAGGACTGTTACTTGATGAAGCGATTCCGGAACTTGCGACCAAAAATCCCACTGCATAACATCAGACTTGCAATTTGTTTGAGGATCACGCTTTTGCGTGTGAATAAAATCCGGGAACTTAATGGCATCTCTGATAAAAAAGACTGGAGTGTTGTTCCCAACCAAATCCCAATTGCCTTCTTCAGTATAAAACTTCAAGGCAAATCCTCTAACATCACGAACCGTATCCGCTGAGCCTTTTTCACCTGCTACTGTCGAGAACCGGCCAAATACATCAGTTTTCTTACCGACTTCGGAGAATATCCTGGCTTTAGTGTATTTGGTAATATCTTTAGTAACCGTGAATGTTCCATGTGCCCCTGCTGCCTTGGCATGAACAATCCGTTCCGGAATCCTTTCCCGAACGAAATGAGCCAGTTTCTCTTGAAGATAATGGTCTTGCAGTAATACCGGTCCTCGTTCTCCTGCAGTCAGAGAAGTCTGATTGTCGGGAACTGGAATACCTGCTGCAGTAGTTAAGATTTTTTTCTTTTCACTCATGATTCACCTCCTTTGAATCTATAACTTAAATGAGTTCTACATAATTCAATTTCTAACTCACCCTCGGTCCCTCTCTTCAAAAAGAGGGATGACTTCGTTTTCGGGATGAGATGCATAATTGGGTGTTTTGGTCATCCCAAAATATTCCCTTGCTTTTCCATCGAAGGATCTCCGCTTATAATGAGATTCTTCGTTAGAGACTACTTCGAAGATTTCCTCAGAAAGACAGCTTTTTTTCATTTTGCAGAACTTTAATATAACTTACTAATATAGAACTGGATATAAGCAAAACTCTGTCAATTATTTTCTCATCTTTTTCACGGAAACGAGCAATTTGTGGATTAACATCAACATCAATTTATTTAGAAATGATAACCTAGAGAACAACCTACTTTTATACGAGAGTAAGAATATTCATCTGAATATAGTTCTCTACGATACATTTCATCATATTTATCATTATATTTTAAAAAGGAATATATGCCAAAAAGGTCTAAATAAGAATTTGCATTTAATTTCATACCAAAACCTGTGGTGAAGCCCATTTCTGCTAATGGTTTTTCATCATAGTTACTATCCCCATATTCATCACTTTTTAACTTATAAATGGGAACACTTTGTATAAAGAAACCAGCTCTAAATATATCGATTACTCCTGCTTCAATACCGGTTCGCAGGGCAAATCCATTATCAGAAAAATAGTAAAGATCCATATTTCCCCAGAGAGTTTTTATTTCATAATCACCTAAACCTCGAGTTAAATATTCTGCATAAAGTTTCAAGTTGGTTTTCGGTTTATATTCTACAGCCAAGCCAAGTTCCGCAGGTATTTCAAAGTCTCCTCCGTACACAGCTATGCTAAGTTCATAACCGGTTCTTAATCTAACTCCTAAGGTGACTTTTTCATTTAAAATATAAGCTCCGCTTAATGTAAAAAAAGAACCATTCATTGAACCTTCAAATTTATCTATATCTCCATCATATTTATGTTCAGATGAAATATTGCTTAAGAAAGGAAAACTAATTGTAATACCGCCATAGAGTTTTTCTTTATTGTTTAAACCACCGCCCAAAACAAGCACATTTAATCCACCATGATAATTTAAATCATAATCTTCAACATCATCATCATTACTTTTACATTGTTTATTATATCCCCAATCATAATATGTTCGATATCCGACACCAAAACTAAATTTTATATCTTTGTTATGAAATAGAGCATAAGGCATACTAAAAGATAGACCATTAAGTTTGAAATGGAATTTATATTCAATTTTCGTTGTGTATGTTTCATCATCGTATTCAGATTTTATCTTGTCTTTTCCGAATATTGACCGGCAACTGATTTGAATATTTTTACTTTTCAAATTACTTAACATGGCAGGATTATTAAATATAAAGTTTGCTCCTGTTGATGATAAAATTGAAGTTTTACCTAAAGCTTCTGCTCTTGCATCGATAATTTCAGGCTCAAATATATTTAAATTGTAATGCCTCATTTGGAACATTTGCCCCATTAATTCTAAAGAAATGCTCAATACAGCTAACAATAAAATAACGTTTTTCTTCATTTTGCTTTTCTCCCTTATTTTTTTTATTTGTATGATACATAGCAAATGTATCCAAAACATTTTTTAATTCGATTATATTCACCTGATATTTCCGATTTCATATGAGTCCAAATGTTTTCATTCAATACACATTTAATCTTAAAATTTATGATGTAGAAATTAGTAAAACTGAAACTAAGTGTCAAATAGAAAATAATTTCACACTATGAAATAGTGATTAACTTTATGAAAAGATGATATGAATATTTTGTATAGAGAAGTAGGGAAGAAATTGCAGGGAATATGATTATTGCTGAGCTAAGAGTGATAATTCGGTTTTTTAAAAATATCTTTCATTATTGAAAAAGTGTGACATTTTGGAACAAAGTGTATACCAAAGGGGACAAAAAAATAATTAGGAGTGAGGGATTAGGAATGAGGAATTAGCAATTAGGATTAAAAAAAAATAGTAACGAGTTGCGAGGTACGAGTTGGGGAGTGGGGAGAGAATTTTATGAAAGAAACCTTGAAAAGGCTAAGCAGGAAGAATCTCTTTACCTGGTAATCAACATCTCTTCTTTCTTACTTCTGATAACAATTGAAATCTTATTGGGAACACAAATAATGGGAAAATAGCTGGACCAGCCTTGTTTTACGCACAATTGATTTTTGCAGGAAGAACTTTTCATCCTCACTTTACCATTCTTAATTTCAATGATAATCTGCTCATCAATTTTAATAATCTCATCTTTATCCAGTTTACATCTTCTAATCAGTTCATTATCTTGCCGGATCTCAACGATCTTCTCGTTTCGCTTGTTAAGCAGTGTTATTGAAACTACGATAGCAAAAACAAGCAAAAGAATTATCAGAATTATATCAGCTTTTGTGAATAGTTTTTTGAGATTGGAGAGATTTTTGTTAATCGAATTTTCCATATATCAGATGATTACAATCCGGACATCTATTATTCTTTATATAGTTCTTTATATGAAATTCACGTTTAATTAGAAGTTCTCCACAATTCGGGCAATTTGTCTGATTCTGAAAAAGTACATTTCCCAGAAAAACATAATTCAGTTTTTCTCTGGCAATGTTATATGCCATATTCAATGAAGATGAGGGTGTGGGCGGATTTGATCTTTTGTATTGAGGATAATATTTTGAAAAATGCACAGGAATGTTCGCATCTATTTTCTCAACAAAATCAACCAGGTTTCGGATATTTTCTTCGGAATCGTTCTCTCCTGTAATAAGCAGATTAGTAACCTCCACATGGCAATGTTCAGCAGCTTCTTTGATGGTATCT
>CAYWPW010000172.1:0-4827 GCA_964460095.1 uncultured Candidatus Cloacimonadota bacterium | reverse complement strand
ACATAAGTTTTAAAATAATATTCATCATAAAGAAAAGAATAAGAAGAAGTATAGTTAAAGCAACCATATAAATTAAAAAATATCCGAGAAAAATACCAAAACTTTTCGCAATTCTCATGGCAGTGTATGTTCTGCCGCTTTTTCGTAATATCGTTAAAAACAACAAATTGAATGTTCTGTTCCTTTCCTGAATAGTTTTCTGATTATTTAAACTATCTATCGAGGTTTGAACACTGTTGAGCGAAAATCTCAATCTCTCAATACTGTCCTGGTTCAAACGAGGATTCTTTAAGCTTTCTATTATCCTTTCTCTAACTATCTTTTTGTTGTTAAGATGCTCTTCGATATCAATATCGAAAGAGACATCTTCCGGAGTTTTAACTTTCTCTTCTGTTAAACCTTTAATTTTCCTCAAATCTGACATTACATCGGTAAATAATGAATCCGTAAATTCCAGGATAGAAACCGTGTAATTAGATTTCGAATCAGAATTTTTAGTAAAAATACTATATTCTGATAAAACTCCATTCAATTCCGACACAGGAACATTTATTTCTTCAACATTAAAAACCATTTTTATCTTCTTGGAATTATAAGCATTATCATAGGTTTTTTGAAAGTCTGAAAGATTTATTGATGGTGCTGTTTGTCTGAAACTTTTCAAAAATCTTGATCTCTCCAATCCAACAAAAATTGAAACTATAAACATTATTCCAATAATAAAATATTTTGTGTTTCTCCTCAATCTTACCATCTATATTCTCCTTAATTTATTTCTCTTTTAAACTTAAAATTTCTGCTGCGTGTTTTAATGCTAACTCTGTTTTGGAGCCAGCTAACATCCGGGCAATTTCTTGCTTTCTTTCGGTTTTATCAATCTTTTTGATTTCAACTTCCGTTAAATTCATTCCGCTTTTTTTATCAATCAAAAAATGATCTTTTGCATAAGATGCAATTTGCGGAAGATGTGTTATGCAAATCACCTGGTGAAACTTGCTGATATTAAAAATGAACTCTCCTAATAATTCTGCTGTTTTACCTCCTAAACCAATATCAATCTCGTCAAAAATAATCGTTTTCTTATCCAGTTTATCAGATAAAATCTTTTTTATTGTCAGAAGAAATCTGGAAAGCTCACCTCCTGAAGCAGCAAACTTGAAAGGCTGCATTTTTACACCAATATTCGCTGAAAAAAAAATCTCAACTTTATCCTGACCGGAATATGTTAATCCACTCAGGTCATTATTACATTTTTTTTCTATGATTTCTTTGTCAAATCTTATCTTTATTCTAGCATCGGGGATTGCCAGTTTATGAATATTAGTCTTAATTTCATCTTCTAAGATTTTAGCAGCTTCTTTTCTTTTTTTGGTCAAAACATTTGCCTTTTTCAAAAGCTCTTTAGAATTTTTATCAATCTCTTGATGAATTTTTAGGATTTTTTTTTTAACAGAAGTGAAAGAAAAAATTTCATCTTTTATTTTTGAACAATAATCCATTATTTCCGGAACATTCTTTTTGTATTTCGCCTTGATGGAATTGATCGCATTCAATCGCTCTTCCACTTCTTCCAGACGTAAACTATCAAGATTTATAACATTCTGAACCTGTCTGATTTCCGAAATCGTGTCATCAAGATTTCCCAAAGATTCCTGCAGGGAAGAAATCGTCTTTTTTATATGAGAATTATCATCCTCGAAATTAGAAAGCTTGTGAACAAAAGAATTGATGATATCATAAACTGAATTTTCTTTTTCATATATTTCCTGCTCCAACAAAGAAGCATGATTCAAAATTGCTTCAGCATGATTCAAAAGGTTCAGTTCATTTTGCAGTTTTTCATCTTCTCCAATTTTCAAATTTATTTCTTCCAAGTCTCCTATCTGGTATTCATAAAGCTTTATTCTTTCCTGTGCAACTTTTTCCTGTTCCAGCAGTTTTTCCAACTCTTTTATCTGGGATTGGATTTTCTTATATTCTTTCTCAAATTCATCTCTTTGGGATACTAAATTCCCAAATTTATCCAAAACTTCCAATTGGATATTTTCATTAAAAAGCTTTTGCTGGTCTCTCTGGCTATGAAAATCCAAGAGTACTTCCCGAAACTCTTTAACAATAGAATTGGAAATTCTTCTTCCATTCAAAAAGCTTTTTCCTCTCAGATTTGTAGAAATTTCCCTAAGAAAAAAAACTTCATTTTCAGAAGGTTCTATTTCATGTTTTGAAAGCAGTTCAAGAAATTTTTTATTGCTTTCATCTTTACTAAAAGTAACTTCTAAAAAAGCTGGATTCGTTTCATCAAAAAGCATCCCAGCATGAATTGCTCCACCAAATATTACATTAATTGCACCAACAATAATAGATTTTCCTGTACCGGTCTCACCAGTCAAAATTTGCAATCCATCCTCAAATTTGAGATTAAGCTCTTTTACGATCACGAAATTCTTTATACTCAAATTTGTTATCATCGCTTTCCCATATGAAGTTTCTTTCTCAAAATCTGATAAAACGTTTTGTTGGAAAGTTTTATAAAATCAACTTTCTGAGAAGCTTGCGTAACTATGATTTCATCATCTTTCAAAACTCTATATTTATTTAAGCCGTCAAGCTGTAAGAAACTTTCATTATAAATATCCTTAACTTTCAAAGTAATAATATCCTTTGACGAAAAAACCATTGGACGAACACTCAAAATATGAGGGTTTAAAGGAGCAACCACGATTGCTTCCATAATTGGTGATAAAATCGGTCCTCCTGCTGATAGCGAATAAGCAGTGGAACCTGTTGGTGTGGAAACAATAATGCCATCACAACGCGTTTCTACCACAAACCTGCGATTACTGGAAAATCTGATATCAATCAATCTCGGAGTCTGCCCTTTATAAATAACTGCATCGTTGAGAGCTAAAGCTGAAAAAATTACTTTCTTATTCCTCTTAAGTACCACTTTCAAAAGCATTCTGGCTAAAATTTTAAACTTGTTTTTCTTTAATTCTTCAATAGATTTTTCCAATTCCCGCAGACTGCTCTCCGACAAAAAACCCAATTTTCCCAGATTAATTCCTAAAAGCGGAGCGTCATATTTCAACGAAAAATCTTTTGCCCGTAGGATCGTTCCATCGCCACCAAATACAAGAATGCAATCCAGCTTACCATCTGAGGAAGCATCATAACACTGAATGAATTCCGGTAATATCTTTTTCTGCTCTTCAAATTTATAAAAAATCAAATCCTTTTTTTCAATAAGATTTTTTAAAAGATCAAAAACCTCTTTTTTTTCCAGGTAAAGTGCATTGAAATAAATGCCAAAATTTTTCATTTTTTCATCCTGAAATTAGCTTAACGAATCATAAATTCGCAGGTATGATTCATATCTTTTTTGTGGTATTGAACCATTTTCAACTGCTTCCTTCACAGCACAGATCATTTCGTGTGTATGTGTACAATTCGGAAATTTACACTCTCTATACATTTTGGAAAATCCGGGAAATAATCTTGGTAATTTCGCTTTATTTTCCCGATTCAAACCAAAAGTTCTTATTCCCGGCGTATCAACCAGGTAACCACCAAAATCCCAGGCAATCAACCTGCTGTTGGTTGTTGTATGAATTCCTTTGCGAGTAGAATCACTTATTCCTGAAACCTTCAAATTTAAGCCTGGTTGCAACAAATTTATCAAAGTCGATTTTCCAGTTCCGGAGTGACCGGAAAAAACTGTTTCTTTGTTTTTTAAAACATGCTTCAGCTCATCAATTCCCTCACCTGTTTTTGCAGATGTAAAAATAATCTTATATCCATTCTCTGAATAAAACTCACATTTTCTTTTCATTTCTTTCAGCTTTTCTGCCAAATCAATTTTATTGATGCAAACTATCGGAGTAATCTCAAAAACTTCCGCAGCACAGATATATCTATCGATCAAACCAAATTTTAAATCCGGTTGAAGAACTGATGAGATAATAATAACCTCATCTATATTCGCTGCAATTATTATTTTTCTTTGAAAATTTTCCTCAAAATACCTGGAAAGAGTATTTTTTCGCGGCATGATTTCTTCTATCCGGGGATCTTCGTTTAATGCAACATTAGAAAAATCCACACGCACATAATCGCCCACTGCCACAATAGAACGAGTTTCAAAATTTATCTGTTTCAGTCTTCCACTCAACTGACATATTGTTTGGTTTTCCCCAATTTGCACCACACATTTATAATTGGTTTTTATTTCTAAGATTCTACCTTTTTTGAGTTTTAATCCTGATTTTTGACTAATTGCTCCCTTCTCTATCTTTTTTTTCTCAGCTCTTTTTTCCTCGATTATTTCTTCTTCTTCAAATCTTTCCAAGTTATTAATTTCAAGATTTGTTATCTTTATATTTTTTCTTATGAATTTTTTTTTATCCTTCTTTTTTCTCATTATTATTTTTTATCTGAAATTATATTTTTCAAGGCAGTTTCAATTTTTTTTATATCTACGATTGTATTGATACACGGTCCTTCAGGTCGCTCATTAAGAACACCGTAAACCGGAATAGGAAATACATCCTGCAAACCATCTACCAGATCCCGCTGACAGGCGACAGCAATGATAAATTTTGGTTTATGTTTAATCACTATCCTTCGAGCAAGAGTTCCACCTGTTGCAATCGCAATATTTACATCGTACTTTTTTGCCAATTTTATCAATTCGGATATATTACATTTTCCACAACCTGCACAATTATAAATATCAACCGTAATTCTTAAATCACATTCCGTACTTTGCAAACAATGGGGAAGAAGAATAAATACTTCTTTCGCTTTGAACTTCTTATTTATTGTTTTCAT
>CAYWPW010000171.1:0-4828 GCA_964460095.1 uncultured Candidatus Cloacimonadota bacterium | reverse complement strand
AAATTTCTAAACGGAAATAACTTCTTTTACTTCCGGAATCTCTTCTTTTAGAACCCGTTCAATTCCAGCTTTCAGAGTTAATGTAGCCATTGGACAATTCCCACAAGCACCTTGAAGTCTAACTTCGATTACATTATCTTCTCTTACATTGATTAATTCACAGTCTCCACCGTCAGCTTGCAAAGCTGGTCGTACTTTGTTTAAGACTTCCTGAACTTTTTCTTTTGATATCATTTATATCCTCCATTTTTTTTTTATTATGTTAAAAACAAAAAACCTCTTTTTACGTAAAGAAAAAAATCTGATATTATTAGCAACAAATCTTGTTAAGAAAATAAAAACTATCCTGATATACTTACCTTGAAAACGGTTTACATATAGAGGAATTCTCTCAAATAGACCTTTTCCTTGGTTATGTCGTTATATGCTATTCCGACCGTTGAAAAGGTTCAGTATGAAGAAAAACCTCTTAAACCTTTTCAAGGTTTATAAACTGTTTATGGTTGGAAAATCTTCTATTATAATGGTAAATATCCACAACAAAATCCTTGACTTTAAAAAGACGCTTTAAAGCTTGGCTGTGAATATATATCTAATAAAAAAGGAGAATCTAATGAAGAAGAAAGTTATCATAATGGGTGCTGCAGGGAGAGATTTCCATAACTTCAATCTTTATTTCAGAGATAATCAGGATTATGAAGTTCTTGCTTTCACTGCCACGCAAATTCCAGATATTGATGACAGAAAATATCCTGCTGAATTAGCTGGAAAATTGTATCCTCAAGGAATTCCGATTTTTGCTGAAGAAGAACTCATAAATCTAATTAAAAAATTTGAAGTCGATCAAGTTGTATTTGCATACAGCGATGTTACTCACGAACGAGTTATGCATAATGCTTCTATAGTAAATGCTGCTGGAGTTGATTTTGTTCTTATGGGAGTAAAAAACTCACGCGTAAAAACCTCTAAACCATTAGTAACAATCTGTGCTACGAGAACAGGTTGTGGTAAAAGTCAAACAACGAGACAGGTTGTAAAAGTTCTCAAAGAAAAAGGTCTGAAAGTAGCTTCTATCCGGCATCCGATGCCTTATGGAGATTTAGCTGCCCAGAAAGTTCAAAGGTTCGCAGTATTAGAAGATCTGGAAAAACATAAATGCACGATCGAAGAGATGGAAGAATATGAACCTCACATTGCTATGGGAAGTATAATTTTTGCGGGTGTAGATTATGAAGCAATAGTTCGTGAAGCAGAAAAAGAAGCTGATGTCATTATCTGGGATGGTGGAAACAATGATACTCCTTTCTACACTTCAGATAAAGAATTGCAGATCGTTGTAGTTGACCCTCATAGACCGGGTGATGAAATAAGCTATTATCCGGGAGAAACCAATCTGCGTCTGGCGGATGTGATAGTGATAAATAAAATCGATTCCGCAGACCCGGAAGGAATTCAAATTGTGCGTGATAATATTCGCTCGATAAATCCGAAAGCAATAATAATCGATGCAGCTTCTCCATTATCAGTTGATAATTTTGAACTTATTATGGATGCTAAAGTTCTGGTAGTGGAAGATGGTCCCACTCTTACTCACGGTGAAATGACTTACGGTGCGGGAATTGTAGCTGCTGAAAAATACGGCGCAAAAGAATTTGTTGATCCACGCGAAGCTGCTGTTGGAACCATTGCAGATACTTTCGAGAAATATCCTGATATTGGAATCCTGTTGCCGGCAATGGGTTATGGTAAACAGCAGATTAAAGATCTGGAAAATACGATAAATGCTATAGATTGTGATGTGGTTATCATTGCAACTCCGATCGATCTTCGCAGAATTGTGAAAATCAATAAACCTGCAGTTCAGGTGAAATATGAACTTCAGGAAATTGGTCATCCTACAATCGAGGATGTTTTAAAAGATTTCTAAAATATTCATTAACAAAGAATTGAAATAACAAATCTCTTTTGTATCTTCGGAGGGTTTTGGGGCTGAGTCTCGACTCGTAAAGAATAACGAGTCGATACAAAACTTATAATACAAAAGCGTATCTAGCAATGTTTCATTTACAATTGTAGTCTGATTAACAGGAAATGAAGAACTTCCTGAAATACTAACACAATCTCCTGAGTCTCTAAACAAAACTTCATTATTTGGAATACTGTGCAAGTATAAACAAAAAAATGCAACTAAAAGACTTACTAAAACTTTCATAATAGCCTCCTATTCAATAAAAGTTATTTGTTGTTTTTCTGAACCATCAGGCTTCATAGTCCATAAGAAGCCGTTAATATTGCCTTGTTCTACTGAAGGGCAATATGTATAGAGGATAGTATCATCTTCATAATTCCAGTCCCATGCCTCAGCATATTTGTCTATGAGTCTAGTGAGTTCATCTGCACTAACATCATAGCGGTATATGTATGTACCCCAATCATCTATATGCTTTGCAGAGAAAATAAGAAAATCCTCATCATAACTCGGTAGAACATAATTAATTTGATTGAAGTCTTCAAAAGAAGACAATTGTACATAAGTGTTTTCAATGTAGTTTATTTTGAATATTTCCATTCTTCCTGTATATGTGTGATATGCCCCACAATAAATGTGCTCATTATCTTGAGAAAAATAAGGATATCTCCCACCCCAAGGACCAACTTTATGCTTTTCGGAACCATCCGGATTCATTATGTAAATTCCAGGATCACCTAATCGCATATCTAACGCTATTAAATTTCCATCTCTAGACCACTTCGGGTACATATTGGGTCCCGTTTCGCTTCCTATCAGCTCAATCTTGCTCATATCAAAAGGAATTTCAAATGGCAACTTGTAGATATTATAAACGGCTTCGAAAATAAACCATTGGTTATCAGGAGACAAGCTTAGACCACCGCCACCCATCATCAGATCAATTGAACAAATTGATGTACTATCTGTTTGCAAATCTTTAATGTAAATACCAAATGTTGAATCGGTAATAGTCTGATGCCCATTAGAATGAGATCCATTATAATAGACGATTAAATCATGACCTGAACTCCAACTGGCATTTATATCGTATCTAAATGGATACTTATCATCAAAAGAAGGTGGAATTTCTACAATGCTACCATTTTTACAGGCAATAAAATTAAGACATGTTATCATCAATAAAAGAAATGCAAGATGGAAAGCGTGTTTTTTAATCTGTATCATTTAAACTCCCTTGAATATTTTATCAATCTGTAAATTATTTATATCAATTTTAAATTAATTACTTAAAGTCAAGTAATTAGATCACATTGAAATTACACTTTTTTGGATTAACAGTTCTCAGCCGATATATATACGGTTGGGTTTGATTATCGAAATTAGATACTTTTCACTTTTTTTCAGCATTTAGCATTTAGCTAATTGGCAAATAGCCTTTTGCCCTTATCCCTTATCCTTTATCCTTGTTTATGGATCGTGCATGGTTACCTCCCTTTTTGAATTTCAATTGCCAATTTACAATTTAAAAAAATTCATTATTAAAGATTTGAAACAACAAAAGAGATTTGCAATTGCAAATCTCTTTTGTATCTTCGGAGGGTTTTTTGCATATTCGCTGGTGAAACTCTTTATTATTTTATCTATTTCCTAATTTTTTAATTTTCCTTCTTCTTTTAAAAGCGATTTTTACCAGATTCCAAAGTGCTATTATCAAAACTAAATATAATAAAATAATAACAATAACTAACATAAATACCTCATAATAAAAATCTGGAATTCTTTATTTCTTCATAGATAAATCTACGTTCTTCTATTGTTGGTTTTCTGTAACTGATTTTCATGAATTGGAAACTACCTGAAACCTTAGAAAAAAAACTGGTTTTTATTGAATATCCCAAAAAGTTCTTTTCAATTTGTAGATGATATTTCTCATTAGATTTTGAATTTTTACATTCCTTGTATAAAACTGTATAATTTCCATCGAGAATAATATATTCCGGTTCATTACAAATCGGACAATTGATTAAAATTATGTTATTTTTCTTGATTTTCTCTTTCATTTTATATTTCATTTTCAAGGTTTCTGTTTAATCCTTCTCTTATTTTGAAGATAAGTTCATCATTATTAAATGGTTTAGTAATATAATCGTTAGCACCCAGTTCCAAAGCTTTTGATCTATTAGCAATACTGCTGTAAGCTGTGATCATAATTGTTTGAATATCCTTATATTTTTGCTTAATTCTTTTTAATGCTTCTAAGCCATCCATTCCCGGTAAGCGAATATCCAGAAGTACCAAATCCGGAATAGATTTTTCTAACTCCTGCATAGCAGTATAAGCATTTCCGGCAATTATCGTGCTGATTCCTATTCCATTTAGAATGTGCGAAAGAAGAAATTGCATATCTTTATTGTCTTCTACTATTAAAACAGAATCCATTACTTTTCCTCTTTATTTGCCACTGACATTCACTGACTTAACACTGACTTTTTTGTCTGTGTTTGTCTGTGGCTCATTTCTTTTTCTTTGACACTGATTTACTCTGATTATTTATGATTTAATATGATCTTATTCATTATAACTTTTAGCAATTTTCTTCCAAAATATTCCTTTCATAATTAATCATATTTTATCTGCGTTCATCTGCGTCTAATTCCTCATTTTTTTCGCTGATTTACTCTGATTACTTATTGATTTTCTCTTTTAATATGCATTTGCCAAACCAAGCAAAAAAAATAAATATTTTAAGTTTATAGAATTGTTATAATTCATTGAAAAACAATAAATAATAAAATCGTTATTTTTTTTTGTGTTATAAGGTGTGGAAAATAAATTCTATTTTATTGTGTCAGAAAG
>CAYWPW010000170.1:0-4848 GCA_964460095.1 uncultured Candidatus Cloacimonadota bacterium | reverse complement strand
TTTATTAAAATATGAACAGAGAGAATGGTCAGGTAAACTTTCATTCGAATTTGAAAAAGTGGAAAACTCGCTAACTCGAGAATGGGAAGATAATTATGATTTAATTCTTATGAATCCACCTTTTTCATCTTGGGAATTAATGGATACAAATAATAGAGAAATAGTTTCCAGTATATTAAATACAAAAAGTAGAAAAAAACCTAATCTTGCCAGTGCTTTTATAATTAAAAGTATCCGGCATTTGAAAGAAAATGGAATTTTTGGAACAGTAATGCCGTCATCCATTTTATTAATGGACTCATATAAAGAGTTACGCGAGGAGATTAAAGACACTTTATCCTTAAAACTTGTTGGGAAGCTGGGAAATTATGTTTTTAAAAATGCTCTAACTGATGTAAGTATATTAATTGGCAAGAAACCAAAAACAGAGTGTAATACAACTTTGCTTTGGACAAAAAATGAATCTGGAGTTGTTCTCAGTGCATTAAGAGACTTAAGAAAAATTAAATATAAAAGGCTACCATATATCAAAGATAATCCGTCATATAGCATCTATGACTATGACAGTTATCCTGAAAAAGAAAATTGGAAGATTATTTCATCATCTGAACAAAAAATAAAAAAACAATTAAGTGAATTACTGATGATGGGAACACTGAAAACAGTTCAAAATATTTTTAGTGTAAAACAAGGTATTAGAACAGGGAATAATAAAGTATTTATAATTACAAAAGAACAGTATGAGAATTTACCAGATGAAGAGAAAACCTATTTTCATCCATCAATAGATAATAAATCAATCAAGAATGGAATTTCGGATATAGTTAATTATGTTTGGTTCCCATATTCAAACTCAAAAAAAATCAAAATCACTTCAGAAGAAGAATTACTTAATAATACTCCTACTTTTTTTAATGAATATTTGCTTCAATATAAAGAACAATTAATTAATAGGAAGAAAGATGTCCCATTTTGGTGGAGTTTAAGTGATTATGCGCCAAGATTATTACCAATATCATCCAAACTAGTCTCAACTGAATTCGGAAAATCTGGTTCTTTTGCTTTTGATGAAAAAGGAGAGTTTGTAGTTGAACGAGGAAATGGATGGATCCCAAAAAAGAAATTCAAAAATAAAGATTATTATTATTTTTATTTATCAGTACTTAATAGTTCATTCTTTGAACAATTATTATCAATTTATTCAAAGCAACTTGCTGGTGGCAGATGGTATGATCTAGGTAAAAAATATACTAGTAAAATCCCCATACCTGAAATAACGAAAGATTTAGAAGAAACAAATATTTATAATAAATTAGTTCATCTAGGTAAATTAATAAATGAAGGAGATTTCTCAGTTGTTCAACTTATTGATGAAATTTTGATTAAATTCGTCTACAAAATAAATTAACAATGAATCAAATAATAAAAAGTTTAAACCAAATAGGACAAAAATATATTGATGAATCTTTCCATTTTATCGAAAGTGGAAGTTCTATTTATACAATTAAAGGTGCTTGTCTATCTAAAACTATTATTTCAAAATCTGACAAAGTAGCCGAAACATTAAAATGGTTAGATTTATTTTGGATTTATATTGAAATTTATTTTGTTTTTCATGAAAGTAAAAGAAAAACAAAATCAAAAAACAAAACTCAATTTCCTAATATAATTTTTTCTCTTACAATTTTTCAAGGCTCTAAAGAAGAAATGAATAAACATCAGGTTTTTAGAGCTGAATGGGATAACAAAGACGCTGAAAAAGAGAATCATCCTCAACCTCATTGGCACTTTCATTATTGCAAAAATTTAGTCAGAAAATTTGAGGGAGACAATCTTAGTAAATTTGGTAGTAAAGAAATCAATAGTTTAAACTTTGATAAATTTCATTTTGCTATGAATGGTCAGTGGGCAAATTCAGGTAATGATATTCATCGAATTACAACTGAAGATAAATTAATAAATTGGTTTTCAGGGATTATTATTCATATAAGAAAAGAACTGAATTATATAAAGAAAAAAAGTAAAATTAATTAATTTTAAAAAACGGTCAGAAAATAAATTCTACTCATTAATCATATCCAAACCAAAATCTCTCTTTTCCATTCAAATCGAAACCCTTGACGATAAAGACCAATATTTTTTCATACAATTTAAAATGAGCATAAAGGAAAATAAATTGAGCAAAGAAATAAAAACAAAAGATCGTTTCGAAAATCTCGGTCTCATCCAACCTCTCCTAAAAGCTATAAAAGAAAAGAACTACACAGAGCCGACACAGATACAAATAAAAGCTATTCCGCTGGTACTGAAAAGAAATGATGTCTTGGGATGTGCTCAAACCGGAACGGGAAAAACTGCTGCTTTTGCTATTCCTATACTGCAGCACCTCTTTCAAGAACGTCTAGGAAAAAGAGACTCTCGTAAGATCAGGTCGCTGGTCATAACTCCCACACGCGAATTAGCGATCCAGATCGCTGAGAGTTTTACGAATTACGGAAAATTTACAGGGATCAAGAATACCGTCATTTTCGGGGGTGTGAAACAGAGAGCACAAACAGATGCTCTCCGCCAAGGCGTGGATGTTCTCGTTGCAACACCCGGTAGACTTCTGGACCTGATGAATCAGGGTTTCATCAGATTGAAGGACGTCGAATACTTCGTACTGGACGAAGCTGACCGGATGCTGGATATGGGTTTCATTCACGATATTCGGAAGATCATTGCAAAATTACCGGTTAAGCGGCAATCATTGTTTTTCTCTGCTACAATGCCTAAGAATATCGTAGAACTTTCACGCAAAATTCTGAGAAATCCAACGAAAATCGAAGTCAGTCCGGCTTCTCCAACTGTTGAAATTATACAGCAATATCTGTATTATACCAATAAAGCAAGTAAAACAGAGCTGTTGTTCCATATACTTCAGAATCCAAAAATCGGTCATGTATTACTATTTTCCAGAACAAAGCATGGTGCAGACAGAATAGTCCGTAACCTGAAAAAACAAAAGATCAAATCTGCAGCTATACATGGTGACAAAGCCCAAAATCAAAGACAAAAAGCTCTGGCGCAGTTTAAAGTCAGAGAGATAAGAGTGTTAGTAGCGACGGATATTGCAGCAAGAGGTATCGACATTGATAAATTGAAATATGTCATCAATTATGATATTCCGAATATAGCCGAAACTTACGTGCACAGGATAGGCAGAACCGGTAGAGCAGGAGAAGAAGGTAATGCGATATCCATTTGCGAACCTGAAGAAAATGCTTATATCAAAGACATTGAAAAATTGATCAGGCGAAAAATAGAAATTGTTGTAGAGAACCCGTTTCCGCAAACAGAAAAACCAATGACAGAAAAAGAAAAAAAGGAATGGGAAAAAGAGAAACAACAAAGAAAACAAGAATTCTTTGCCGCAAAGAGAAAGAGAGAAGATAGATTAAAGGCTTTTAAGTTATCCCGGAAAAACAAATAAAAAAGCTCCGAGAATTTTCGGAGCTTTTTGCTATTTTACACTGAAAGTTTTATATCCGTTAATTTTATCTAAACCACTTCTTCTTGAGCTCTGTGAGTTCAGTGGTTATTTTCTTCGTGTTCCTTAGCGTTCTTCGTGGCTATATTATTATCCAATCATATTCTTGATATCATCTTCAACATTTGTGATGCCACCAATATTGAAGTTTTCTACCAACACATTCACAACTGCAGGAGATAGGAAAGCAGGAAGAGTTGGTCCAAGATGAATATCCTTCACACCAAGATATAAAAGAGCCAGCAACACTGTAACAGCTTTTTGCTCATACCAGGCAATATTGTAAACTATCGGAAGATCATTGATGTCATCGAGTTCAAATACTTCTTTTAATTTAAGAGCTATCAATGCCAGAGAATAGCTGTCGTTACACTGTCCTGCATCGAGCACGCGCGGAATTCCACCGATATCACCAAGATCCAGTTTGTTATAACGATATTTTGCACAACCAGCAGTTAGAATTACTGTATCATTTGGTAAAGCCTCAGCAAAATCTGTATAATAGCTTCTGCCCTTTTGACGTCCGTCACAACCAGCCATCACCACGAATTTTTTGATAGCACCGGATTTCACAGCATCCACAACTTTATCTGCCAGAGCCAGAACCTGGTTATGTGCAAATCCACCTACGATCTTACCAGTTTCGATTTCGGTTGGAGCAGGTAAGGTTTTTGCCAAAGCGATTGCTTCAGAGAAATCTTTTGCTTTTCCATTTTCAGCTTCATCGATATGTTTCACTCCGTCAAATCCAACTTCATTAGTTGTGAAAACGCGATCTTTATAAGAATCTTTCGGAGGAACCAGGCAGTTTGTTGTTAAGATAATTGCTCCGTTGAATTTCTCAAATTCTTCTTTTTGCTTCCACCAGGCATTACCATAGTTTCCTACAAAATTGTCATATTTTTTGAAAGCAGGATAATAATTTGCTGGTAGCATTTCGCTATGAGTATAAACATCTATACCGGTTCCCTTTGTTTGTTTCAGTAGCTCTTCCATATCTTTCAAGTCGTGTCCGGAAATCAGAATTCCCGGATTATTTCTAACTCCAATGTTCACTTTTGTAATTTCAGGATTACCATAAGTGGAAGTATTTGCTTTATCCAACAGAGCCATGGTTTTAACTGCAGTTTCACCTGCTTTCATTACCCAGTTTATCATTTCTTTTGTAGAAAGCTCTTTAGTTGTTGATTCTAATCCCTCCATTAAGAATTGGGTTATGGCATCATCTTCAAAACCCAGCATTGCTGCATGATCATAATATGCCGAAATTCCTTTACATCCATAAATTAAAAGTTCTCTAAGGGAACGAACATCTTCAT
>CAYWPW010000169.1:0-4855 GCA_964460095.1 uncultured Candidatus Cloacimonadota bacterium | reverse complement strand
TCATTTTGCTGGCAGTTTCTCCGATTAGATAAATCTTCTTTGCCTGTTGTTTCAGAAGCGGATTCAAAATAGAATAATCTTCTTCTTTATCAGAACCTCCCATAATGATTCTGACAGGTTTTCCAAACGATTTAAGAGCGAATTTCACAGAATCTGCATTAGTCGCTTTGGAATCATTAAAGAATTTTACGCTATTTATTTCTGCGATGAATTCCAAGCGATGGGAAAGAGAAGAGAATGTTTTCAGAGCTTTTCTTATGATATCAGGTTTAATTTCGAAAGGTGTAACTGCAAGAATTGTAGCCATAATATTCGAGATGTTATGAGGTCCGAACAATTTTGTATCTTTCAAAGAAAATCTATCTTTTTGATGGATAATAAAATTGCCATCGAAAAAAGCATCAGCCTTGAATTTCAATGAAAAAGTTTTTTTTGGAGAATGAATTTTTTGATCGAATTTTAAAAGTGTGTTATCGTCCAAGTTTATAATTCCCAAATCGTTTTCAGTTTGATTTTTGAAAATATTCATTTTGGAATTGGCATAATCATCAAAAGAGGAATATCTATTTAAATGGTCTGGAGTGATATTTAAAATAACTCCCACATCTGCTTTGAACGTATCTATCAAATCCAACTGAAAGCTGCTCAGTTCCAACACGATAAAATCGATTCCTTTTTTTTCGATGGGGAATGAAGTGAGAGCATTTCCAATATTTCCTGCTAAGATGGAGTTATAACCGGCTGTTTGCAAAATATGATGGATTAAGCTGACAGTTGTGCTTTTACCGTTAGAACCTGTTATAGCAATGATTTTGATAGCAGGATGTTTGAGTAAATAGCCAAATTCAACTTCGCTGATAAGTTTGATATTTTTTGCTTTTGCTTTTTGAAGTATGGGAATATTCAAGGGAATTCCCGGACTCACAATGATAAAATCCGAATTGAATATTTTTTCTGTATGACCTCCAAATTCACATTCGAATCTTTTTTTTATCAAGAGGAAATCATCGATATTTTCTTCAGTTTTTAATTCGCTTAGAAATGGAATACCGCCAAACTCTTGAATTTTTTTCGCAGCAGCTAATCCACTTTTTGCTATTCCTAAAATACTGATTTTTTTATTCTTTAGATTCATAATTTTATCGCTTTAATTGATGATTATTTTGATAAAATATTTAATTTATTGAGAAAATACTTGAGTAATGTTTTCCGATATAGACAGACACACACCAGCTTATTATCTCATCTTGATAGTAGCCAGACCGATGGCAACGAGAAGCATAGCAATAATCCAAAATCTGATAACGATTTTTTCTTCCGTATGACCGAGAAGCTCAAAGTGATGATGCAGAGGTGCACAGCGGAATATTCTTTTTCCTGTTCCGGTTTTTTTACGGGTGTATTTAAAGAAATATCTTTGCGAAATTGTAGATAAAGCTTCGATCACAAACACACCGCCAACAATAGCTAAGAATATTTCTTCTCGAATTAATATCGCTAAAACAGCCAAAATTCCACCTAATGAAAGAGAGCCTGTATCACCTAAAAAAATCTGGGCAGGTTTCGTATTATACCATAAAAATCCGATTAAAGTTCCTACTAAAGCTGAAATGAAAATGGTTAATTCTCCGGCATTCTGGATGAAATCCATATTGAGATATTTTGCTATTATAAAATTACCCTTAATATAAGCCATCACACCCAGAGCGAAAGCAGCGAGAGCAATTGTACCTGCTGCGAGTCCATCTAATCCGTCCGTTAAATTTACAGCATTGGAAGTTCCCACGATCATAAAAATAACAAAAGGAATGAAAAACCAACCAAGATGAATGATCGTATTTTTCCAGAAAGGAAGATTTATGCTGGTAATTATTGTCTTATCCGGTGAACCGAAAAAAAGAATGAACGCTATTAACAATCCCAATAAGATCTGAGCCATCAATTTATATCTGGCAATCAAACCGTGTTTCGTGTGCCTGAAGTTTTTAAGGTAATCATCCAGGAAACCGATACAACCCAACCAGATTGTGGTTAATAACATAATTAAGATATAAGGATTTACGAGGTTATTCCACAACACAACCGAAAGCAGAAGAGCCGAAAGTACGATTAAGCCGCCCATTGTCGGTGTGCCTTTTTTTGCCTGATGACTCGGCGGGAGATATTCATTGATAGTTTCCACAGCCATATGAGATTTTAAAAGTCGAATGAATTTCGGTCCTAAAAACAAAGAAAAAAGCAGGGCGGTAATAAAAGCAGCGATCGACCTGAAAGTGACATATTGAAAGATATTGAAAATGTAAAAGCCAAAAACCTGCGTGTTTACAAGTGGTTCAAAAATATGATAAAGCATAATTACAACCTCTTTAGAATTTTTTCCAAACTTATTGAATGTGATGCTTTCAGTAGAATAACACCATTCTGCGGGAACTTAGTGTAAATCCTTGAAGAAATCAGTTTTTCCACTGTAGGGAAATGAATGTCAGCATTGAAATTTTGTGCCCAGTTTCCAACGGAAATGACATATTTATCTTTTCGATTTTTCATTTGTTCACAAATATCTTTATGCAATTTTTCTGTCAATAATCCCAATTCCAACATATCACCCAAAATTGCAATGTGAGGTTTTTCCGATTCATATTTATCCCAGAAATCGATTGCTGCTTTCATAGAATCCGGATTGGCATTATAACAATCGATGAGCAGAGTTTTACTTTCTGATTTGCGGATTTCCATCCTATGAGATATTTGCAATTGCTTATTTAAACCATTGCGGATTTGTTTGTTGGATATTCCCAGTTCTGTAGTCAAAGCAACAGCTATTACTGCATTAGAGACGAATTCAGTAAAAGGAGTATTTATTTGATAATCAATTTTATTCAGTTTGAATTTTGTTATTTCGGAGGTTGATTGAACTTTCGATATCCGATATTTATTGGAAGGATTTTTGCCGAAAGTTATTCCCTTAAATTTATTAAATTTATCATCATCTCCGGGAAATATTTTCAGTTTTAATTTTCTTCTAAAAAGAGAGATTTTTTCTTGAAAAACTCCTTGTTCGTCTTTGAAAAATTCCAGGTGAGAAGCACCGATGTTTGTTATTATTCCAATATCTGGATTACAGATGTCTGCTAATTTCTGTATTTCTCCAACTTGGTTTGAACCCAGTTCAAAAATTGCAAATTCATGATTTGGCTGTAATTTGAAAATTGTTTTAGGAAGACCGATAAGATTATTTTCGTTGGCAAAGCTTTTCAAAGTTGGTGCGATATCTGAGAGAATATTGAAGATATATTCTTTTGCTGTGGTTTTACCAACGCTTCCGGTAATCGCAATGGTTGTGATATTAAAAAGCGATTTGTATTTTGCAGCAAGCTTTCCATAAGCAGAAAGAGTATCATCTACCCGGATTAATCTTTTAGATTTGTGTTTGAAATTATTATTCACAATTGCGACGCAATTTGAAAATTGCAGCACATTTTCAACAAAATCGTGACCATCAAAGTTTTCACCTTTCAGAGCAAAGAAAATCGAATTATCTTTTATATTGCGAGAATCTGTGGAAACTGAGGAGAACATAACATTTTTTGAAAAGTCTAATCTTTGATTGAAAATAGTTTCTAATTGCAGAATATCAATCGGAATTGATAGAGCATGTTCTGAGAGAATATTTCTCTTTTTCAAAGATAGACGAGCTTCATCAGCATCATTAAATTCAAACTTTTTACCTTTTATTATCTGATACTTTTCATGACCTTTGCCGGCAAGCAGAACAATATCGTCTTTTCGAGCGAGCGAAATCGCTGTTTGGATTGCCACTCTTCTGTCCGTTAAAATCCAGTAAGGAGCCATGAAATCTGTGTTTTGGATAAGATCCCTGACAATTTGAGCAGGTTCTTCATTTCTGGGATTATCGTTTGTTAAGATTGTAATATCAGCGAATTTGAGTGATGCAGCCAACATCTGGGGACGTTTGGTTTTATCGCGTTCACCACCAGCTCCAAAGACACAGATCAATCTTCCCTTTTTCATTTTTGATAATGAACTTAAAACATTTTTCAATGCATCTGGTGTGTGTGCAAAATCTACATAAATTCCGATGTTTTTATTGTTCTCAATTTTTTTCAATCTGCCGGAAATACAATGAATTTGTTTTAAATATCCATGAACATCTTTCTCAGAAATTTCAGGAACACAAATTTTAATTAAAGCCAGAGCAGAAGCAAAATTAAAGGCATTAAATTTTCCTATTAGATTTATTTTATAATTTTCAATCTTATTTTGAAATTTCAGATCAAAAGAAGTTCCGGATAGATCAGTTTTAATATTCTGAATTGTGAAATCACCTTTCTTAAAAGATAAACTGTATTTTTCGCTTTCAAATTTCTTGAAAAATTCTAAACCGAATTTATCGTCAATATTGATGAATGAAATCCCGGAATTCTCTGCAACATTCTCAAAAAGTTTAAATTTAATTTCAGCGTAATCTTTCATATTTTTATGAAAATCAAGATGTTCTTGAGTAAGATTTGTAAAAATTGCCGCATCAAAATGAAGGGCAAAAACGCGTTTCAAAGCAAGCGAATGAGAAGAAACTTCCATGATTACGAATTCAACTTTTTCCAAAACCATTTTCTGAAAAATCCTGTTCAATTCAATAATGTCGGGAGTTGTTCGCTCCAAAGGAAATTTCTTTCCATTAATGTAATATCCAAGAGTTCCGATCAGTCCGATTTTTTTTTCATTTGTCCTCAAAATATTTTCGATCAGATGAGTAATTGTTGATTTTCCGTTTGTACCAGTAACGCCGACAAGTTTGAATTTTTTTGTAGGATTATCAAAGAACAATCTTGCC
>CAYWPW010000168.1:0-4861 GCA_964460095.1 uncultured Candidatus Cloacimonadota bacterium | reverse complement strand
GAAGAAATTCAGGATATTGTAGAAGAAATCCTTCTTACTTCACCGTATAAAAAAACTGCCAAAGCTTATATCATTTATCGCGATCAGCATGCAAAAATTCGTGAAATCATTGCTAACGCTGAGATAAGCCTGATTGACCAATACCTGGAGAAACTCGATTGGCAGGTAAAAGAAAACAGCAATATGGCATATTCTCTTCAAGGATTGAACAATTACATTGCATCGGAAGTCAGTAAAATTTACTGGCTCAACAAAATATTTCCACCTGAAATTAAAGAAACGCACATTAACGGAGATTTTCATATTCACGATCTGGGAATGATTTCGGTTTATTGTGTAGGCTGGGATTTGATGGATCTGCTTATGGTTGGTTTTAAAGGAGCCAGAGGAAAAATCCAGAGCGCTCCTGCTAAACATTTAGGAAGTGCCTTAGGTCAAATCGTAAATTTCTTTTATACTCTTCAGGGAGAGGCTGCCGGTGCTCAGGCTTTTTCCAATTTTGATACACTTCTGGCACCATTTATTCGCTATGATAAACTAAGTTATGATGAAGTTAAACAAGCAATTCAAGAGTTTATTTTCAATGTGAATGTACCAACTCGTGTCGGGTTTCAGACTCCATTTACAAATATTACAATGGATCTTGTCATTCCTTCCATTTATGCCAATCAACAGGTTGTTATCGGTGGAAAATTAATGAAGGAAACATACAGTGATTTCCAAAAGGAAATGAACATCATAAATAAAGCTTTCCTGGAAATAATGAGCGAAGGTGATGCCAAAGGACGCGTGTTTACATTTCCAATTCCTACTTATAATATCACCAAAGATTTTGATTGGAACAATCCGACTCTGGAATATCTCTGGGAAGCAACTGCAAAATATGGTATTCCTTACTTCTCCAATTTTGTAAATTCCGATATGGATCCTGATGATGCACGTTCAATGTGCTGCCGTTTGCGTTTGGATACAAGGAAACTGGAAGCAAAAGGAGGTGGACTTTTTGGAGCAAATCCTCTTACAGGTTCTATCGGTGTTGTTACCATTAATATGCCCAGAATCGCTTTTTTATCCAAAACGAAAAAAGAATTTTATAAAAAACTTGAAATCCTGATGGAAAAAGCCAAAAACAGCCTGGAAATAAAACGGAAAATCCTGGAAAAATTTACTGAAAATAATCTCTATCCATACACTAAATTTTATCTGCGAGATATTAAAGATCGCTTCGATCATTATTGGAAAAATCACTTTTCAACTATCGGTCTCATCGGTATGAATGAGGCTTGTCTCAACCTATTTGGAAAAAATATCGGTACTGAAGAAGGTCATGAATTTGCTGTCGAAGTTATGGATTTTATGCGACAGAAACTGATTACATTTCAAGAACAAACCGGAAACAATTATAACCTGGAAGCAACTCCAGCAGAAGGAACAACATATAGATTAGCCAGATTGGATAAAGCAAAATATCCTGAAATTATTGTGGCTAATAACGATGGTGTTGAACCATTTTATACAAATTCCACTCAACTGCCTGTTAACTTTTCCGATGACATCTTCGAAACTTTGGAATTGCAGGATGACATTCAGACAAAATATACCGGTGGAACTGTTCTGCACTTATTCGTGGGCGAACGCATTACGAATTCTGAAAGCTTAAAAGGGCTGATCAATAAAATCTGTAATAATTATAAATTACCATATTTCACTTTTTCTCCCACATTCAGTGTTTGCCAGACCCACGGATACCTGGAAGGAGAACATGCTATTTGTCCGATTTGCAGAGAAAGTTGTGAAATTTATTCGCGTGTGGTTGGTTATTTGCGTCCCATCCAACAATGGAATGAGGGGAAAAAAGCCGAGTTTGAATTACGAAAAACCTTTAAATTAGCAGAGTAGAAAATTAAATGAAAATTGGAGCTTTCCAAAGATTCTCTTTGAATGAATATCCCGGGAAAATCAGTGCCATAATTTTTACTCAAGGCTGCAATTTCAGATGTCCTTATTGTCATAATCCTGAGCTTGTTAAAAAGGAACTTTTCCAAGAACCAATTCCGGAAAAAGATTTTTTTTCCTTTTTGAATAAACGCCAGAATAAATTAGATGCAGTTTCCATCACAGGTGGAGAACCAACTTTACATCCTGACCTTCCAAAGTTTATTTCCAAAATAAAATCAATGGGATTTCTTGTTAAATTGGATACGAACGGCACAAACCCTCAAATGCTGAAAAAATTGATACAGCACAATTTGATAGATTATATTGCCATGGACATCAAAGCACCTTTGGAAAAGTATAATGAAGTAACTAAGGTTAAAATAGATACTGAAGCGATTTCCAGGAGCATCGATCTAATCAAGAATTCGCAAATTGAATATGAATTTCGCAGCACTCTCACAGAGAAATTATTATCTAATGAAGAAGTAATAAATATCGGAAAACTGCTGGGCAAAGCAAAAAGATATTATCTGCAAAACTTCGTATTCAACAAAACTCTGGATAAACAATTCGAATCAGCAAAACCTGTTTCTGCAGAAAGATGTAATTTTTTCACGAAGGTTTTTAAATCGAATTTTCTTGAATTTGCCATTCGCTAGAATTATCATTATTTTTATTTTTCTTATAACTCCTTTTAATAAAACAGTCTAAAAAATATTAACTGAATTCCAATAAAATCCGTCTTGACACCATTTGTTATTCATAAGTTTTTTGCTTTATAGAGATAGCAATTCAGTTATCTTATAGTTTGCCATAATTTATTGAATTTTATAAAGTTATGAGCATTAACATAATTTAAATTTGGAGAATCTGATGAAATTATCAGAAAACGCAAAAAGAGTTTTGGAACGGAGATATTTCCAACAAGATGAAAATGGAAAACCGGTTGAGAATTGGGAAAAAATGATTTCTAGAGTTGCAAAAAATATCAGTAACGGAAATCCTGAAAAAGAAAAAAAATATTTCAGATTGATGGATTCCTGTTATTTCCTACCCAATTCCCCAACTTTGATGAACGCAGGAAATGACCTGCAGCAACTTTCAGCTTGTTTTGTGCTGCCTATTGAAGACAGTATGGAAAGTATTTTCAACAGTATTAAAAACGCTGCACTGATCCACAAAAGTGGTGGTGGAACCGGTTTTAGCTTCAGCAACTTGCGTGAGAAAAATTCACGAGTTAGAAGCACAAACGGTGTTTCCAGCGGACCCATCACTTTTTAAAAGCTTTCAATGCTGCCACAGATGCTGTGAAACAAGGTGGAACCAGACGTGGTGCAAATATGGCAATTCTGAATGTTGACCATCCCCAGATTCTGGAGTTTATCACCTGCAAAGAAGATCCAACTGAATTAACCAATTTTAATATCAGCGTGGGCATTACTGAAGATTTCATGAAAGCTGTTTATCATGATGACGAATATGAACTGATCTCTCCTCATACAAAAAAAGTTACACAAAAACTGAAAGCACGAGATGTTTTTACTTTGATCGTGGAAATGGCTCATAAAAATGGTGAACCCGGTATAATTTTTTTAGATCGAATCAACAAATTTAATCCCACTCCTCATATTGGAAAAATTGAAAGTACAAATCCGTGTGGTGAACAGCCGCTGCTTCCAAATGAGGCTTGTAACTTGGGATCATTGAATTTAGCTGCAATGATAAAGCAGGATAAAATTGATTGGAAGCTTCTAAAAAAAGCGGTGCGAGAAAGCGTGGAATTTCTGGATGATGTGATTAATCGATCCAAATTTCCGCTTCCGGAAATTGCTGAAATGGTGAATGCAAACCGGAAAATTGGTTTGGGTTTGATGGGTTGGGCAGATTTATTGTTTATGCTCAAAATTCCGTATGATAGCGATTCTGCTGTGGAGCTTGCTGAAGAAATTATGGAATTTATCGATTTTCATTCCAAACAGAAATCTATGGAATTAGCTCAAAAGTTTGAAAGTTTCCCGAATTTTAAAGGCAGCATTTATCATAAAGGAAAATTGAAAAGGAATAATAAAAAGCTGGATTGGAAGGAACTTTCAGATAAAATTGCTAAAAACGGAATACGAAACGCAACTACAACTACCATCGCTCCAACCGGCACAATAAGTATGATCGCAGATACTTCCAGTGGAATCGAACCTCAATTTTCCCTGGTTTACATCAAAAATGTGATGGATGGAGAAAAGCTCCTTTATGTTAATCCTTTATTCGAAAAAGCAATTCGTGATACTGGTTTATATTCCCGGGATTTTATGGAAAAAGTATCTGAAACCGGAAGCATTTCCCATCTAAAAGAAATTCCTGAAGAACTGAAAAAAATCTTTGTTACATCTCACGATATTAAACCGGAATGGCACATCAGGATGCAGGCAGCTTTTCAAAAATATACTGATAATGCAGTATCCAAAACGATAAATTTCAAAAGAGATGCATCGAAAGAGGATATCAGGATATCCTTTGAATTAGCTTATGAACTGGGTTGTAAAGGTGTAACTGTCTATCGTGATGGCAGCCGAGAAAACCAGGTTCTTAATGTTGGCAGCAAAGTTACAGAAGAAGATAAATTAAAGGTCAGTCCGCGCAGGAGACCACAAATTACTAATGGTGTTACTCAAAAAATCGAAACTGGTTGCGGACATCTTTATGTTACTACAAATTCCGATGAAATTGGTGCATGTGAGGTTTTCACACAAATGGGAAAAGTAGGTGGTTGTGCATCTGCTCAGTTGGAAGCAATTGGTAGATTGGTCTCTTTATGTTTACGTTCCAATGTTAAGATCGATTCAATTATTCATCAATTAAAAGGAATTCGCTGTCCCTCTCCTATGTGGCACAAAGGTGAAATGATCACGTCTTGTTCAGATGGAAT
>CAYWPW010000167.1:0-4916 GCA_964460095.1 uncultured Candidatus Cloacimonadota bacterium | reverse complement strand
ATTTTGTCGTATACAACCCCAAATTTGGTAGTGTTCGCGACAAAATGACGGGGACTGAAACATTAGCAGCAACTTAAAAAATTTGGAGGATAATATGAAGAATGGATTTTTTATGTTAATCTTAATATTTCCAATTTTTCTTTATACACAAATCCAATGGCAGGAGAATGGTATTCCAATTCGACAAGCTAACAACATCCGAACAGGTGAAATTGTTGTTTGCTTAGATGGAAGCCAGTTTTATACTTGGTCAGATACCAGAACCGAAAGTCGTGGTGTGTATGCTCAGAAAATAGATATTAACGGAAACCTGCTTTGGGGAGAAGAAGGAATCGAGGTAGTTAATGCAGATTATTCCCAATTGAGCCGTACTGCAATGCCAACAGCCGATAATGCTGTGATACTCCTTTGGAAAGATTGGAGAAATCCTGATATTCCTGAACTTCGCATTCAAAAAATCGACTCAAACGGTGGTTTCCTTTGGGGCAATGAAGGCATCATATTATGTGCTGATCTACACATGAGCCCATATCCCAACTTAGTGAGCGATGCAGCTAATGGAGTATTTGTTTTTTGGGGTATAACTACCTACGGTCAATCAGGAGTGTACGCAAATCATATTTTAGCTGATGGCACGATTGCAACGGGTTGGTCTGCTAATGGAAATCTGATTATGGAGAATTCCATTAGATATATCACTTCCGACAATGAAGGAGGTGTTGTATTCACTCAGATCATCGATGATCAACTTATGATCCAGAGAATGGATGAAAACCGAAATTTCCTGTGGGGAAATAGTGGATATTTGATCAGTGGCTATGACAGCTATGGATTTGAAGGATCATTAATTACAAATACGAATAACTCCTATTATGTCGTCTGGACTGATCGTCGCAATTCAGATGGAATTTATTGCCAGCATGTTGATCAAAATGGGAATATCTTGTGGAATGATGATGTCGAAATCGTTAGTAATCCCAATTTTTACTATAGATATTCAACAAACACTTCCGGCAACGATTTGATTGTAAGTTGGATCGAAGAAAATGAGCCAACTCAGGTTATTGTTCAGAAGATAAATGATGCTGGAATAGTTCAATGGAACCCTTCTGGAATTGTAGTATCCGGAGATCAAAATAGTTATGGCGGTTATCTGGTTCCGGACGAAAACAACGGCTGCTGGGTAACTTGGATGCACAATTTGGATTCTGACTTCAGTGTTTATTTGCAGCATCTGAACGCTTCAGGATTAATCCTATTAGAAGAAAATGGCGTTGCTGTTTGTCCAAACGGAAGCTGGCAATTTTATCCAACGTTAAATCCTACTCCTTCAAATGGTGTTTATGTAAATTGGTATGAAGAAAGAAACGGACTTTCAGGGATTTTTACGCAAGTTTTCAATATGGATGGCATAATGCAATTACAACCCGAAGGTAAGGAAATTTACACTGGGATAAGCAATGATATTAGAAATCTGGAACTTATTTCTAATGCAAATGGAATAAATTTCTTCTGGTTGGATAATAGATCGTATTCGTCGCAAGGATCAATAATATATATGCAGTCAATCGATTCTGATGGAAATCACGTGTATGCGGAAAATGGTGTGCCGTTTGATGCTAATTCTGAAATAGATTATAGCGGTTTTGTATCTTGTTATAATCCGGTATCTGATCTTATTTCCTTAGTTTATGAAAAAGAAATAGAATACATGCCAAAAGTTTTTGCCAATGCTATTAACTCATCAGGAACACCGCTTTGGGGAAATGATGGCCTGGCATTGTGCTTGAATGATAATGCTCAGACCAATGCAAAAATGTCTTTTGATTCTGATTTCTTCTACGTTGGTTGGACCGATAATGATTACAATTGGCCATATCCAACTGTTGATATTCGTGCGCAAAAAATAGACGAAGCCGGTAATTTGTTGTGGGGATCTGAAGGAATTACGATCACCGATCATATTGATAATGATGATCTTAAAGATGTTGTCGGCAGATGTTATATTTGGCAAAATACGGATTGGACAAATTATTATCTCTATGCCAAACTTGTTGATGAAAATGGCAATACAGTTCCAGGCTGGGAAGAGAACGGAACATTGATCAGTGAATTGGAAGAAAGTGTTTATGATATGACTTCCAAAGGATTTATCACTTCTGAAGGCTATCTCATACTTTGGGAAGATTTCCGCAACGGTGATACTGCAATTATAGGCCAGTTGATCACAGAAGATGGCATAACTCTTTGGCAGGAAGGCGGAATAGCTTTAGTTGATTTTGATGGGTGGCAGTACAATTATTCAGCGATTATTGATGATGAATTATCAAATTTTTATCTTGTTTGGGAAGATTATCGAAACAGTAATGACAGGGAAATTTATGCCCAGAAATTTGATGTAAACGGTATCGAACTCTGGCAACCGGGAGGCGTGCTGCTTTCCGAAGGGCGAAATCCAAATTTGGCAAAAATAGGAGATCATATTCTTGTTGTATGGGATATTGAAACTGAAGATTATACAAACGATATAAAAGCCCAACTTCTTAATCCTTCCGGAGAAATTCAATGGCAGCAGGATGGGATTGTAATTTGTGATGCTTATCATGACCAGACAGAGCCGAAAGTTCAAGAAATCGGTGCAGATAATTTTGTGATCAGCTGGCAAGATAACCGGGCTGGTGAATATGGTGAGAATGAAATTTATTATACTTCTATCTACACCCAGAAAATATATGTCGGTCCAACCTTCACACCCGACGATATTCTGAACGCCATCACCGGAAAACTCCACCAGAACTACCCCAATCCCTTTAATCCAACAACAACTATCGAGTTTTCAATCAAAAATGATTCTAAAGTAGAACTTTCCATTTATAATATCAAAGGACAAAAAATTAAAACTTTATCTCATAGTACATTTATCAAAGGTAATCATTCAATTATTTGGAGCGGAGATGATGATTACAATAAACCTGTCAGTTCAGGTGTTTATATGTATAAATTAAATGTTAACGGCAAAACTGAATTAGTTAAAAAATGTTTGCTTATGAAATAGAAAATGCTTATAATGCCGGCGTGCCCACAAAAGGCAGAAAGAGTAGCATGAAGAACGTGGCAGCTGCCAAACAGTATATGATCATGGCAGTTTTAGTGCAAATTCCAACGGTCTGCGCCGCCCCAAAATCAGTGGGTACGCGGACAGGAAATCACACGCACTCTGCCACGCCACATACAAGTGGCCGTTGTGTGTCATGCAAAATATTAAAATGATCTTGATTAAAAGGATAAAAAAATGAAAGTAATAGAAATCCCATTTAACAAATTTCTTGGACTACAGAAAGCAGATACTACTGATGATTATATTCTAAAATTGGAAGAAAGAAAAGAGTATTTAAATCATCTTGGAACTATACATGCAAGTGCTTTATTTGCTCTTGCAGAAGCAACAAGTGGAGAATATTTATTAAATCAATTCAAAGATCATGAATTAAATATTATTCCTGTTGTAAGAAAAGTTGAAATTAAATATAGTAAACTTGGAAACGGAACGGTTTATTCAAAAGCTGATTTTTTAGCCACAAATGTTAATGAGATAATTGATGTATTAAGTATTAATAAACGAGTTATTATTAAAGTTAGAGTTGATATATACAGTGAAAATTTAAATAAATTATTGACTTCAGTATTCGATTGGTTTATTGCTCTAAAATAGAAAAGACGCACAAACACACAACAATGGCTATAGTTCATGGCGCTATGACAGCTAACAAAACTTTATGGTTTTCGTGTTGTTTCCTAGCCCTCGGGGGACAGGAAAGCGTGCCGCAAAATGCACCACGTACCATAGCCAAGCCGTTGTGCGTCATACTAATAAAACCAGAAGGCGAATATTGAAATTAAAAATTATAATAAAATGGGTTATTGAAACATGAAAAACCATAAAAAGAAATATCTCCTGATCTACATAAGTCTTACACTATTAATAATCAGTTGTAATACTGAGAAGGATCAAGTAGATTCATTTCCAATTTTGCTTCCTTCAAATACACTAAATTATATTGGTACTCCAACTTCTCCGGAAGACAGAAATTCATTAATGTTTTCTGATCAAGGTGCCTGGTTTGCTTACGGATTTTCCAGTGAAGAAAATATAACATTAGGATTTTCCGGACCTTTCTTAATGACTCAAGGACAAGGGGAGTGGTGCAGCAAAATGTTAAGTCAATTAGAATTGATTAATACTCAATCCCAAAAAGCAATTAGTTTAAATGATTTTTCTGTTGCACAAACAAGTTATAACAGTCATTTAGAACAAATTTTAGAAAACAAAATGCTTAAAATATCACAATCACTTTTTTATAGTTCTTCTCACTCTGCAATAATTACTACTCGAATAACCAACCAATCAGAAGAAACTATTGCTATTCAACCAAATTGGTCAGGAACTACTTTTTCAACTGGACTACAAATAGCGAAAGAAGGAAATTTTATTTCATTAACAACCGATAGAAGTACAGCCAAAGGGATCATCCAAACTTTTGATGATGAAATAAATAACATCAACACCACGGACTCTTCCTATTCCATCTCTCTAAAAGCTATTGAAATTCAACCTAAAGAAACTAAAGTGCTGACTATTGCTCAAACCTTTATCTTTCCGGAATATGATGCAGTTAATGAACAACAAGAATTAGAATTAGCTGCTAAAACTCCTTTAAAACAACTTCATAGAAGAATAAAAGAAAAGGAAGAGCAACTTAAAACTTTATATAACAAATTAGATACTAATTGGCAAGATAGCATATACAAAGATTTAGTTGCTAAAACTGTACTTACATTACAAAACAATACTCGAATACCTGCGGGAGAGTTAAAACATGCCGGTATATTTCCTAGTTATCATTACAAATGGTTTT
>CAYWPW010000166.1:0-4978 GCA_964460095.1 uncultured Candidatus Cloacimonadota bacterium | reverse complement strand
ATTATCAAGCAGTAGAGAATTTTGAAATTCCGGAAATCACTTACGAGATCTGGCCGAGGATCGATGTTACTGCTGATATTAGTGGTGTGGAATGGACAGGTTTAGCTCCTCTTCAACTTTTTCCCGGGCAAACTGTGAGCGTTGAAATCTATTTATATCCTTATGAACCTATTATTTTAATTGCAGATTTTGAGGGCTTTCCAACAGAGGGAGTAGCTCCACTTGATGTGTTCTTCGAAGAGTATTCAACTGGAGATGTTATCAGTTGTCAGTGGGATTTTGATAATGATGGAACTATTGATTCTTATGATTATTTTGGACAGTGGCGGTATTCGGAGGAAGGTTCATATTCTGTAAGTTTAACTGTTAGTGATGGAACAAATGAAGATACGGAGATAAAAGTAGATTATATTATTGTTTATGAGTAAATGAGCAGCAGGCATAATCGCAATGATCCAACAGTTACTGGAGAATGTGATTCGAGAACGCAGCAGTACGCAATAAGAACATTCCGAAACTTCTTTCTTAGTAATTCTTGAAGATAAGTATCGGGAGTTAAAGACAATAATTTTCTATTTTTTGATAAAGTAAAAAAAATAAACAACTTGCGGGAGTAATAAGAAAAAAGCGAAAATAAATAATAACCAATTTTGAATATAACCATAAACCAAAATAAATAAAATTATACAATTAATAAAAATACTGACTTTTCCAAGTAGATTTACCTTTATGCCTTTTTTCTTGAATATTGGTAGAATTACCAAAAAAATAATGATGAAAAGACTCCAGAATATTCCAAAGAAAATCAGCCAATCTGTCAGGTTGTTTTTTATGCAAATGCCCACAAAAACAAAGGAGAATAATAGCTTATCTGCAACAGGATCCATGTAAGAACCAAGCTTAGAAATTTGATTTAATTTTCTGGCGATAAAACCATCAAAAAGATCCGTGGCAAAAGCAATATAAAGTATGAGAAAAGATGTTTTGTTGATTTAAGTGTATGAGGAAAACTATCAAACTTACTGGTAAGAATGGATCGGAGTGAAATTCCCATCCTATGCTGATCCGTCTAGTTTTGCATTTCTTCCCCGCCAGCCTTTGTCTTCTTGAATATAGTTTGAGAAAAACTAAAGCCTGCATCAATTCGCAATAACTCATGAATAATTTTCTCAGCAAGATCAGGAATAGAGTCTTTAGAAAACAGGGCAAACCGCATGAGATTCTCAGTGAAGAGTTGTCTTTTTTTGTAGTGGCTATACACAGCAAAGGTTAGGGCTGCCAACCCCGTGATAGTCGTTTGAACAACTGCTGATTTTAGAAACTCCTTCTCCCATCCGAAATCTTTTGACACGATAGTAATGGATGGCCAGAGTAAAACCAATATTCCAAATATAACTGCACAGCAGAATGTAACTTTGTTCATTATTGCATAACTACGAGCCTTGATGTATAAGTCGTAGAGCAATAGAAATCGTTTGAGCCGGACATCCTTATCATTAGCATTCTGTAGTTGATCTTCGTCAAGCAATTGTGTCCTTGCATAATCAATGAAGAGTTTTGCACTCATCTTATTAGGATTGAATACTTTATTCATGAAGTTCTCACATGATAACATCTTTATAAAGTGCCAAACTCAAAAAAGGTCTTTCTATATAACATTTCATTTAAAGTCTCCATTATTTTAAATACAAATATTCTACAAAAATATTTAATATTAATTATGTGTCAATAATAAAAAACTGAAATTTTGACAGGTAAACAGTTTAAGAATCCACATTTTTTCTTTTCTTTTTCCTTCTTCCTTCTTCCTTCTTCCTTCTTGTCATGCTGTCTTGTCACGCCGCAAGCTTGTGAAGGCGGAAGCAATAGTCTTCTTGTTTTTTTTTGCGTAGGCGGATTACTTTTTACTTTTTACTTTTTACTTTTATTTGGAATCTCTATTTATTTGGCAAGGATAAATTAATTCTTTCAAAAGTTTCCGAGAGAATCCAACCTCCCAATCCATTGGGAAGTTTTATCAAACTCCAATCATTTTCCTGCTTTTCAATTTCAAATATCATACCTTCATGAATTGTGAAAACTCGAGTGAATTCTTCATCCGGTCCGCTGTAACCGATTACAGTGGAAGAGATGAGCACAGCCTGGTTTTCTTGATGATAAGAATTAAATTTCAGTAAACTTAAGATTCCAAAAATAACTAACAAAACAACAAAAATCGAGATAATGAAAATGGGAACTGTTTTTTCTCGATTTCTAAATTTTATGATGATGATATTAATCATAAAAATAATCGCAATAAAAAAAATGAGAGAAATTACACACAGAAAATTGAGAGAGAAGAAGGAGAATATTTTTTCTTTGAATGACGAAAGAAAATCAGTTTCATCATCTGCTTGCTTATCTTTTGTAAAAGTGAGAACATATTTCAGGTTTCTTTTGGCAGCATTATGATGGGAATCCACTTTCAGAGCTTTTTCATAATATAAAATTGCCTTTCCAATTTGATTTAACCTGAAATAACAATTTCCAATATTATAATAAAGGTCGGCATTGATGATATCTTCATTTTCGATGCTGAGGAATTGCTGAAGAGATTGAGCGAAATCTTTGTTTTCATAAGATTGCGAAGCTGTTTGGAATACTTCATCGATCTTATTTGTGGCAACAAGATTAATGCTGATTAGCATCAAAAGAAGTATGAATTTTTTCATTAAAATCCTCTAAATTTTCCGCTTCGAAATTTCACTGACAATTTCCTGTAATTCTCTGAAATCATTTTGAATATTTTCTTCTGAAAAACCACCTGGCATAAACCTGGCTTGATTGCATTTTTCAAAAAGATTTTCGATTCTCAGAATTAGTTCTTCCGAGATTATTTTTGTTTTCATTTCTGAAATAATATTTTCAGAAGAGCTTCCACGTGGAATTTTTAGTTTGTCAGATAAAAAACTGCTCAAACCGATTTGAGTGGAAGTGTAAAAAACAATATCATTATTTTTTGCTGATTCAGATGATTTTTTCAGATATTTCTTTAGAATCTTATTTGCCATTTTTTGACGCAAATAATCGATATTTCCTGAAAGCTTTTCCTGTTCTTTTGCATAAATCATTGATGCAGGAATGGTGAGTAAAAATAGGAAAATGATAAGCCAATAAGTAAAAGAATTTAGAAAAATAATATTTGTTTTTAATTTTGTATCACCGATTATAAAAGCGATATCAGAACCTTCGATCTCAACCAGAGATTGAGCTGTACTACTTGGAATAAAAAGCGAAGTTCCTTCCTGAACATTAATATCATAGGATTTAGTTCTTTTTGTGAGATATTGTTTTTTCTCAGGATTAAAAAATGAGAAGTCAATTGATGGAACCGAAAATGTTCCTTTTTCCTGGGCTATTACTAAATATTTAATTGTTTTTGAACCTGTGATTTTATTCGAGCTGATCTGTGTGGTAATTTCAGGTTCGATAAAACGCAGATGTTTGATTTCAGGAAGTTGGGGAAGATCGAAATGGTTTAAGTTTCCGGAACCTGTTATTTCCAGAGTAAAAGTGAAAGAGTCTCCAACTTTCATTTCTTTGGAACTTATTTTTGAAGAAACCTGGAAATTTCCCACAGCTCCTGAATAATGCAAAGGTTGATTCTCTTTGGGCAATTCTTTCACATTTACTGTGATTGGTTTGCTGTTAATTGAGTAGCTTTTTGTTGAGCCAAAGTCAAAAAAGCTTCTCGATTGAGTTCTAATATCCACATTCATTTTTATAGCTGGAATCTGGATTTTACCGGTTTGAGTAGGAAATAGAGCTACTTTGCGAAGATTCATTACATTGAAAATAACTCCGCTGCGATTAACTCGATTAAAGTTAACATTATTGGCAATAAAAACATCTTCCTTCCAAAATCCATTAAAATTTGGTTCACCCTCGAAAGATAGATTGGCAATATCGTATCGTGTAAAAAGTTTATATTCAACTGTAATTGGCTCGTCTTTATAAACAGTTCTTTTGGATGTTTCCGCAGTTATAAATAGATTATCCGATAATTGCCCTGATGGTTGTTCATCTTTTTTTTGGAAATTTCTTGAAGTTGGAGGTGCTGGTTCTGTGCTGCCTTTTACAACTGTGATAGAAATAGGTTTTGTTGAAAATCTTTGTTTTTTATATTTTATCGTTATGGGAGGAATTACAAATTTCCCGGTCTTTTGCGGTTTGAGAGTGTAAATATAACTTTTAGTAATTTCAGATTGCATCTTTCCATTTATGATGGAATACGATGAAGATGATGAAGTTGAGCTTCCATAATTAAGGAAGTTTTTTATATTTGAGATGTTTGGTTTATTTACTTTATCTGCGCTTTCACCGGAAATTTCAATCGTAAGTTTGAGATAATCCTGCAATCCGATTTCAGTTTTATCTACGTAAGATTGGATTTCTATTTCGGGAAATAAATTCAATGAAATGAAAATCAATAAAATCATGAAAAGTATCTGTTTCACTTTATTGACTCCTAACCCGGATAAACCGGAAAAGATGTATCCACGAATTAACACGAATTAACACGAATGAAAAAGGTGAGTATAAAATTTAACTGTGTGAAACCTTTCTAATAAAGAGTTCACATAGAGTAATGAAAATATTTTGCCAAGATATAACAGAATCATAGAATTAAGTGCCTAGATTATTTCCCGACAATCTCATTTAATCCATTAATAATCTGATATAATTCTTCATTAGCAGCTTTCCCAATTTTCTTTCGATTCCCATAATAATTCTTCTTCTGCCAGAGCTTTTTCGAAATCCGTATCAAATTTTTAACATTCGTTTACTATTCTATTTTCAACTTTTTTTTGCAATTCCTGATTACAATCTAGAGACTTCATTTTATCTAATCCAGAATGAATCTGATTTTCTAGTGTTTTGGATTTTTTCATCTTTTCCCTAATTCAACTAATTCAACCAGTTCAACTAATCTACCAAT